>JBBRHQ010000064.1:0-12185 GCA_038222365.1 Solirubrobacterales bacterium | reverse complement strand
GGGTCTCGCCCGCTACTGGCGAAAGCGCGCCGAGGCCTGAAATGCTCGCCCGCCGGTGACGCCAACCCGCCCCGGGGCGGGCTGGTCAGGCGGCCAGGTGCTCGCGCATCCGCTCGACCGCCTCCGCAATTGCCTCGTCGGGAGTGGTCAGGGAGATCCGGAAGAAGCCCTCGCCGCTCGCCCCGTACATCGAGCCCGGCGAAATCACCACCGCCGCCTCCTCGAGGACGAGCTCGGCGAAGGAGGTCGAGGTGTGGCCGGCGGGGACCGGCGCCCAGACGTAGATCGTTCCCCTCGGCGCCTCGGCCTCGACGCCGATCTCGCGCAGCATCGCGACCACCAGGTCGCGGCGGCGGGCGTAGGTCTCGTTCATCCGCTGCAGCGGGCCGGCGGGCCCGAGCAGCGCCGCCGCCCCGGCGAGCTGAATCGCGTCGAAGAGGCCGGAGTCGACGTTCGTCTTCAGCCGCCAGTACGTGCTGATCGCCTCGCCCTTGCCGAGGATCGCGGCGCAGCGCCAGCCGGTCATGTTGAAGCCCTTCGAGAGCGAGAGAACCTCCACCCCGACCTCCATCGCGCCCGGGGTGGCGAGGAAGCTGGGCGCGACGTAGCCGTCGTAGGTGGTCTCCGAGTAGGCGTTGTCGTGGACGACGAGGATCTCGTGCTCGCGGGCGAAGGAGACCGCCAGCTCGAAGAATCCTTCCGGGACGACGGCGCCGGTGGGGTTGTTGGGGTAGTTGAGAAACATCAGCCGCGCCCTCGAGGCCATCTCCGGGGCAACCGCGGTGAGGTCGGGAGTGAAGCCCAGATCGGGCAACAGCGGCAGCGGCTCGACCGTCGCCCCGGCGAGAACCGGCCCTCCGGTGTAGACCGGGTAGCCCGGGTCGGAGGCGAGGGCGACGTCGCCGGGGTCGAGGAAGGCGAAGCAGAGGTTGTAGATGCACTCCTTGGCGCCGATCGCGGGGATCACCTCGGATTCGGGGTCGATCTCGACTCCGAATCGCTCGCCGTAGAAGGCGGCGAGGGCATCGCGAAACTCGACCCGGCCGCGGTTGCTGGGGTACTTGTGGTTGGCGCCGTCGGCCACCGCCTCCTGCATCGCCTTGACGATGTGGGGATAGGTCGGCCGGTCGGGGTCGCCGATCCCGAGGCTGATCACGTCGATCCCGGCCTCGCGCTTATCGGCAATCCGCCGCTCGAGCTCGGCGAACATGTAGGGCGGCATCGCCTGCAGCCGCTTCGATGGGTCGCTCAGCGCCAACAGGGCTCCTCGCTTCGATCCGGGGACGGAGCGCGAAAGCCTACGCGCCGGCCGGATCGAGCTGCTTCGAGAAGCCGATCGTGCGCAGGTCGTAGCGCTCGAGGTAGAGGCTCTCGCCGTTCTCCGACCACCCGAACCTGCGGTAGAAGTCGATCGCCGGGGCCCCCACCGGGGTCCGCAGCCTGCCCTCCGTGTAGCCGCGTCGCCGCATCTGCTCCTCGGCGAGCTCCAGCAAGGCGGCGGCGATGCCCTCGCGCCATCGATCCGGGTGGACGAAGAGGGCTCCCAGGTGCCCGGTCCGCTCGATCGAGGCGCCGCTCTCGTCCGCCGCCTGCCGCAGCGTTGCGAAGGCGACCATCCGGCCGCCGGGCTCGAAGGCGCCGACGCTCCAGCGCTCCGACTCCTCGAGGGTCTCGGCGTAGTAGGCCCGCTCGGCCGTTGCCTCCGCCGGCCTCCATCCCTGCGGCATCCACTCCAGGTAGGTCTGATCCGTGGCCGTAGTCACCGAGGCGCAGGCCGCCGCGTCGATGGCGGAGATCCCGCGCACGTCAAGGTCCGCGGGGAGCCGGCTCAAGGCAGCTCGGCGAGGCTGGCGAGCAACTCGTCAGAAAGCTCCCCGGCGAACACCGGCTCCGCCCAGCCGTTGAGCCGGACGTCGAGCTCGCCTGAGACCTCCACCTCGAGCTCGCCTCCGTCGAGCTCGACCGTGATCGGGCTCTTCGCGCCGCCCAGGAAGGCGGCAATCGCGGCGCCGCTGGCACCGGTGCCGGAGGAGAGGGTCTCCCCCACCCCGCGCTCGAAGATCCGGGCCCTCACCCGGCTCCCCTCGGCCGCGAAGAAGGAGACGTTGGTGCGGTTGGGGAACAGCTCGCTGCCCTCGACCTCGGGGCCGATCGCGGCGATGTCGAGCTGATCCAGGCCCTTGGGGACCTTGATCGCGCACTGCGGGTTGCCGATCGACACGTGTTGAAACGCCCACTCACGACCGCCCGCGCTCACGGTACCGGCTCCATCGGGACCGCCGGAGGGGAAATCCGCGGAAGCCGTCGTGGCGCGGCCCATCGCCACGCTGGCCGACCTCTCGTCGATCACCTCAATTTTGACCGGACCCGCCGGGGTGCCGAGCGAGAAGCTCCGCGCAGGGGCCCAGCCGTTGCGGTGCAGGTAGAGGACCGCCTCGCGGACCCCGTTTCCCGAGAGCTCGGCTTCGGAGCCGTCGGGGTTGAAGATCCGCAGCTCGGCGACGATCCCGGGATCCGAGCTCGGCGAGAGCAGCAGGACCCCGTCCGAGCCGATCCCGAAGTGCGGGTCGCAGATCCGCCTCACCCGCGCGGCCGACAGCTCCCAGGGAAGGCTCGGCGCGCCGAGGATCAGATAGTCGTTGCCGAGGGCCTGCCACTTCTCGAAGCGCATCGATCGAGGCTAGCGCGGCCCGGCGGCGCCCGTTTGCCGCGGGCTTCGTCACCCCGACCTTCTCGGGGAAGTTCACCTCGAAGAGCAGGGGGACCGGAACGATGCGGTCGGAGATCAGGGGTCCTGAAGCGCGCCGAGAATCTCGGCGGCGAGCTCCCGGTCTGCCCGGCCGTCGCGATCGAAAAGACGCACGCCCTCCATCCGCCGCATCCAGGTCATCTGCCTCCTGGCATAGCGGCGGTGGAGGGCCTTGACGGCCGCGATCTCCTCGCCGAGGAGCTGCTCGAAGCCCAGTGCAGCGGCAGCCGTCCGCGAGGCGCCGCTGCGCTCCGCGGCCCGCGCCTCGGCGATCGCTCCCTCGGCGACCATCCGCTCCACCCTGGCGTCGATCCTCGCCGCCAGCTCCTCGGGAGCGAGGACGATGCCGGCCAGCAGGGTCGGGTGGCGCAGCGAGGCGGTCCACAACTCTCCCCCGCGATCGCTGTGGGGCGCCGCCTCCAGGCCCGCCCTCTGGAGCTCCAGCGCGCGGGAGATTCGCTTGCGGTCGTTGGGATGGATCCCGGCGGCGATCGCCGGGGTGATCTCGCCGTGGAGGGCCGGCGCGCCACGCTCGGCGAGGTCGCGCTCGACGCCTTCTCGCAGCTCGGCGGGCACCGGGGGGCGGAGCTCGATCGAGCTGAGCCCGGCACGCAGGTAGAGCCCGGTGCCGCCGACCACGATCGGCCGCCGCCCCTCGGCCAGGAGGGCATCAATCTGGCCGCGGGCCAAGCTCGCGAACCGCCCCGCGCTGAACTCCTGATCGACCGGCACGAAGCCGAGCAGCCTGTGCTCGAGCCGCGAACGCTGTTCAGGGCTCGCCGCCCCGCTCAGCACCTCCAGGCCCTCATACACCTGGATCGAGTCGCAGTTGACGGCAACCGGGTCCTCGTCCCGCTCGCGCAGCAGCTCGGCGAGCTCGATCGCGATCGCCGTCTTCCCGGCCCCGGTGGGGCCGAAGATCGCCACCGTCTCCAGCTCGGCCCGCCGCTCGGGCACGGATACCTCTCAGGCGGCCCTGCTGAGCAGGCGCTCGCTCCCTGAGAGCGTGGTCGAGGTGGCGCCGGTGATCTCGACGTCGACCAGCTCCCCGGGAGATGCAGTGCCGTCGAAGTTGACGGTCTTGTTGTGGCGGCTGCGGCCTCGCAACCGGCTGGGGTCGGTGCGGCTGGGGCCCTCGACCAAGACCTCGAGGGTGCGGCCCACGAAGCGGCGGCTGCGCTCCTCGGCGCGACGCTGGACCAGCTCGACCAGGCGCTTCATCCGCTCTCGCTTGACCGGGTGAGAGACCTGGGCGGGGTGATCGGCGGCCTCCGTCCCCCGGCGCGGCGAGAAGAGGAAGGTGAAGGCTCCGTCGTAGCCGACCTCGTCGACCATTTCGAGGGTCTCCCGGAAGTCCGCTTCGCTCTCGCCCGGGAACCCTACGATTATGTCCGTGGTGATCGCGCAGTCGGGCAGATGGGCGCGGATCAGCGCGACCCGGTCGATGTAGCGCTGACGGGTGTAGGTGCGGCGCATCCTCTTCAACACCGCGCTGGAGCCCGATTGAAGCGGCAGATGGATGTGCTCGCATAGCGCCGGCAGCTCGGCGTGGGCGCGGATCACGTCCTCGCGCATGTCCTTGGGGTGCGGACTGGTGTAGCGGATCCGCTCGATCCCATCCACCGCATCTAATCCCCCGAGCAGCTCGGCGAAGGTGATCCGCACCTTCCGGGGCAGATCGCGGCCGTAGCTGTTGACGTTCTGACCCAAGAGCGTCACCTCCCGCACTCCGTCGCAGGCCAGTCGCTCCGCCTCGGCGAGAAGCTCGGCCGGCTCGCGGCTCCGCTCCCGCCCTCGGGTCGAGGGGACGATGCAGTAGGAGCAGGCGCAGTTGCATCCCTGCGAGATCTGCAGCCATCCCTGGAACTCGCGCTCCCGACGGACGGGCAGGTGGCCGGAGAAATCCTCGAACTCGAAGTAGCCCTGGGCGCTCAGGGATTCGGATTGCAGGAACTCGGCCAGCCGGTGGATCTGGCCGGGCCCGAAGGCGACGTCGACGAAGGGGAAGCGCTCGAAGACCTCGTCCTTGACCGATTGTGCCCAGCAGCCGCCGACCCCGACCACCCGGCGAGGCTCCTCGCCCTTCAGCCGCTTCGCCTCACCGAGGTGGGCGATGAAGCGGTTATCGGCGGATTCGCGGATCGAGCAGGTGTTGAAGAGGATCAGCTCGGCCTCGCCGCGATCGGCCGCCTCGCTGTAGCCGAGCGAGTCGAGCATCCCCCGCATCCGCTCCGAGTCGTGCACGTTCATCTGGCACCCGAAGGTGGTGACGTGGTAGGTCTTCGCCCTCACCCGGCGAGGGTACCGCCCCACCCCGCCCGCGGCACGCCCGGACGCGAAGCGGAGGACGTGCCGCTATTTGATGGTCAGGGTGCCGACCATGCCCGCTTCGCGGTGGCCCGGGACGGTGCAGAAAAAGGTGTAGTTGCCGGCGGCCAGCTCGACGCTGGTCGAGGCCTTGCCCTGGGCGATCAGATCGGTCTTGCCGAGCACCTTGTTGCCCTTGGCGATCGCCACGTCGTGCTCGAGCTGCGCGGGATTCTGGAAGTCGATCGTCACCTTGCCCGGCTTGCTGGTCAGCTTTTTGGTGTCGTAGAGGATCTCGGTCGGGTCGGCGGCGAGCTGCACCGTGCCGCCGGGCCCCTTGACCTTCTGCGTGGACTTCTGGGGCGCGGGCGTCGTGGTGGCCGTCGCCGCCACCCCCGCCCCGCCGCCGAACAGCTCCTGCGCCGCCTCCTGGTTCTCGGTCCTCTCGGTCGTGTTGTTCTCCGCGTTCAGCACCGCGAATGTCGTCGTGCCCACCACCAGGAGGGCGAAGTAGGCGGCGAGAAGCGGGAAGACCTTGCCGGGAAGGGAATCGTTGCGGATTCCCAGCAGGCTGACCACGACCGCGGAGAGGGTCAGCGTGATCCCGAGTATGTAGAAGATGGTCTCGTAGCTCACGGCGCCGGGAATCCTAACTGCTGCGCGCGGAGGCGACGGGCACCGCCGGGCTGCCTACTTGGCGTAGGTCGTCGCCCGGCTCTCGCGGATCACGGTGATCTTGATCCTGCCCGGATACTGCATCTCGCGCTCAACCGCGGTGGCGATCTCATGGGAGATCAGCGCGGCCATCTCGTCGTCGATCTCACCCGGGTCGACGATCACCCGGATCTCGCGGCCCGCCTGCATCGCGTAGACCTTCTCCACGCCGGAATGCCGCTGCGCGACCTCCTCGAGGTCGCGCAGCCGGCTCACGTACTGCTCCAACGACTGACCCCGGGCCCCGGGACGGGCGCCGGAGAGAGCGTCGGCTGCCTGCACGAGCACCGCCTCGACGGTCCGCGGCTCGACCTCGTTGTGGTGGGACTCGATCGCGTGCGCGACCGCCTCGGGCTCCTCGTAGCGGCGCGCCAGCCTGGCGCCGACCAGGGCGTGGGTCCCCTCGACCTCATGGCTGACCGCCTTGCCGAGGTCGTGCAGCATCGCTGCCCTGCGTGCCACCTCGGCGGAGGCCCCCAGCTCTGCCGCCATCAGGGCCGCGATCTGGGAGCACTCGACCAGGTGGTCGAGTACGTTCTGGCCGTAGCTGGTGCGAAACTTCAGCCGGCCGAGAATGCGCACCACCTCCGGGTGGACACCCGTGATCCGTGCCTCCAGGAGTGCCTTCTCGGCCGCCTCGACGATTCGGTCCTCGATCTCCTCGCGGGACTGCTGGTAGGCCTCCTCGCAACGAGCCGGATGGATACGGCCGTCGGCGATCAGCTTCTCCAGGGTGAGGCGGGCAATCTCACGGCGGACGCCGTCGAAACTCGAGAGGAGCACCGCCGAGGGGGTCTCGTCGATGATGAAGTCCACACCGGTGAGGTTCTCCAGGGCTCGGATGTTCCGGCCGTCGCGGCCGATCACCCGTCCCTTCATCTCGTCGTTGGGCAGCTGGACGAGCCTGGTCGTCGTCTCCCCGGCCTGGGTCGCGGCGAGGCGCTGCATCGAGACCGCAAGGATTCCCCGGGCCCTGCGCTCCGCCTCCAGCTTGGTCTCCTCCTCGATCCTGCGCAGCGTCAGCCCCGCCTGGCGGCGTGCCTCATGCTCCACCTCCTTGAGGAGGATCTGGCGGGCCTGAGCGGCGCTCAGCCCGGCCACCCGCTCCAGCTCGAGCAGATGGCGGCGCTTCGTCTTCGAGAGCGCCTCCAACTCCCCCTCGAGGTTGCGCTCGCGATCATCGAGGCCCTCGCGGCGACGCTCGAGCTCGCGCAGCTGGGTCTCGACCGATTCCATCTGGCGCAACGCCCGCTCCTCCATGCGGACGATCTCCTCGCGGCGGGTTCGCAGCTCGGAGTGCAGGCCAGCTTCGCCACCAGGCGAATCGGCCCCGGTGCCCGCGATCGGCTCGACGGCCCTGGCCTCGGCCTCCTCAACAGGGCCGGACCCGTTCGAGTTCGCGGTCGCCTCCGCGGGGCGCGACCGAATCCAAGGCGGCAGCCAAGAACGGATCTCCATCTTTTCCTCTCCCGGCCGCGCCCCCGGATCCGGCGGGTTTGCGGCCGCATTTTCATCGCCGCCCACGCGGCGTTCAAGTTTCAGTCAGATGAGGCAAATCACCTCGTCTTTAGGTTAATACGGCGCGCAAGCCAGGCCAAGCACGGATTCCCAGCTGGGTCCGAATTTCGATCGCCTCAGCCGTGGGCGGCGCCGGCCCGCCTGATTGCCTCGTAGGCGATCTCGGAGTCAAAGCCACGCCGGGCCAGGAGGCCGAGTGCACGGCTGCGGCCGCGATCATCGCCCAGCTCGGCGCCGCGCTCGGCCAGCAGGCCAACCGCGCGCTCGAGCTCCTGCTCGCCGCTCTCCGCGGCGAGGGCGGCCTCGAGGTCGGCCTCCGAAACGCCCCTCTGCCTCAGCGCCGCCGCGATCCGCTCGGTCCCCCAGCCCGAGAGCGCCCGCTTGTCCTCCGCGAAGCAACGCGCGAAGCGCTGGTCGTCGAGAGCCCCGACCGAGACGAGGTGATCGAGGGCGTCGGCGACCTTTACCTCCCCCACCCCCCGGCCATGCAGCCAGGCGCTGAGCTCGGCGACGCTCCGTTCCTTGCGGGCCAGCGCTCCGAAAGCGAGCGAGAGGGGCTCCTCCCGGGCCACTGCCTCAGGCGGCCTTCTTCGCCTCCGCCTCAGCCTCCTCAGCGGCTCCGTCGTTCGCGTCGGCCGCCGCGGCGGAGTCGGGCGCCGTCTCGACCGCGACCGCTCCGCGCTCGACCCCGAGCGCATCGAGGATCTTCCGCTCGATCTCGGCGGCGGTCTCGGGGTTCTCGGCCAGGTACTGCTTGGCGTTGTTCCGCCCCTGCCCCAGTCTCAGCTCCCCGTAGGAGAAAAACGAGCCGGACTTCTGGACCAGGTCGTGCTCCATCCCGAGGTCGATCAGGCTCCCTTCTTTGGAGATCCCCTGGCCGTACTCGATATCGAACTCGGCGAGGCGGAAGGGTGAGGCGACCTTGTTCTTGACCACCTTCACCCGGACCCGGTTGCCGACCGCCTCGGTGCCCTCCTTCAGGGTTTCGATCCGGCGGATGTCGAGCCGCTGGGAGGAGTAGAACTTCAGCGCCCGCCCTCCCGGCTGGGTCTCGGGAGAGCCGAACTGCACGCCGATCTTCTCCCGGATCTGATTGGTGAACAGGCAAACGGTGTTGGCGCGGCTGAGATTCCCGGCCAGCTTGCGCAGCGCCCGCGACATCAGCCTGGCCTGGAGGCCGACCTGGGTCTCCCCCATCTGCCCCTCGAGCTCCACCCGCGGAGTGAGGGCGGCGACGGAGTCGATCGCGACGATGTCGACGGCGCCTGACCGGACGAGGAGATCGACGATCTCCAGCGCCTGCTCGCCGTAGTCGGGCTGGGAGACCAGGAGCTCGTCGGTGTCGACGCCGATCCGCCCGGCATAGATCGGGTCGATCGCATGCTCGGTATCGACGAAGGCGCAGATCCCGCCGCGTGCCTGGGCCTCGGCGATGATGTGGTAGACGAGGGTCGTCTTGCCCGAGGACTCGGGGCCGAACACCTCGACGATCCGCCCCCGCGGGACGCCGCCGATGCCAAGCGCCAGGTCGAGCGCCAGCGAGCCGGTCGGGATCGCCTCGATCTGAATCGCCGAGTTGTCGCCGAGCTTCATCAGCGAGCCCGCGCCGAACTGGCGATCTATCTGGGTGACGGCGGCGTCGAGGGCCGCTTCCTTTGCCTTTGCCTCCTTCGAGGCGTCCTTCAAAGCCGCTTTCTTCGCTTCAGCCATCTCTTCACCTCACCGCTGCCTCGCCTGAAGGCAACTCGACTTGCGCCAGGGGCGAGTATTGGACGCCGCCCGGCCGGAAAAACGAAAGGTAGAGAGCGACCCGGACGGCAAGGAAGGGCCGCAGCAGCGACTCCGGGAGCCGGCCCGGGGGTTCCTCCACCCTCAGCGGCTTCCTCGGCCGACCGTGACCGCGGCGCAGCCGGGCCACGGTCACGTGCGGGAAGAAGGGGCGCCGCTCGGTCTGGTGCAGGCCGGCCTCGGAGAGCGCCCCCGCCAATCCCGCCTCGATCTCGGCGACCCGCGTCGAGCGGGCCTCGAGCGCGTAGAGGGCCGGCCGCCGCCCCCGTGGAAGCGCCACCGGCTGAGGCGAGAGCTCGATTCGGGGCGCCGCCCCGTCGAGTCGCAGGAGGACCGAGGCGATCCGGCGAATGCGCTCCGGCGGGGTCTCTCCCAGGAAGACCAGGGTGATGTGCAGCGCATCCTCGGGCAATCGGCGAAGCGCCGGGTCGAGCAGCTCGCGGGCGCCCCAGGCGGCGATCCCGGCCCTGACCTCGGAGGGAAGCTCGAGCGCGACGAACAGCCGGGCGGGACGATCTTGCTCTGCGGATTCGCTCATCTGGGCGGAAACTAGGGCGCCTCGACTCACAGCGCAATCCGAAAGGGTCACGTATTCGTCAATCCATAGAGTGATCAGCGTGTCTGGAATTTCAGAGCGACCCCCGGCCATCGAGGGCGCCGAGCACCGCTTCGTCAACGCCGGCGGCTTGCGGGTCCACTACGCAGAGGCGGGCGAGGGCCCGCCCGTCCTGCTCCTGCACGGCTGGCCCCAGAACCACTACATGTGGCACCGGGTGATCGGCCGTCTGCGCGATCGCCACCGCCTGATCGCCCCGGACCTGCGCGGCTTCGGCTGGACCGACGCCCCCGGCGAGGGGTATGACCCCGCCAGCTTCGCCGACGATCAGATCACCCTGCTCGACGCGCTCGAGATCGAGCGCGTCGCCGTCCTCGGCCACGACTGGGGCGGCTTCACCTCTTTCCTGCTCGGGATCGAGAACCCCGACCGGATCACCGGAATCGTCGCCTGCAGCACCCCGCACCCGTGGCCTCCGCAGGGACCCGAGGGGCTCGACCAGATCTGGCGCAGCTGGTACGCGCTGCTCAACGCCTCCCCCGCGGGCCCGGCCCTGATGCGCCGCGGCTTTGCCCGCGGACGCCTCCTGCGCGGCAATGTCGGCGATCCCTTCAACCCGAAGGAGGTGGAGATCTACGCGGCGCCGCTCTCCGCCCCCTCGCGAGTCCACGTCACCCAGGCCCTTTACCGCAGCTATGTGGCCTCCTTCCTGGAGGCGCTGAGGCCCGGGGCCGAGCAGGCCCGCCTCAAGGTCCCGGCGCTGCTGCTTTTCGGGCGCCGCGACGTGATGATCTCCCACCGGCTGATCACCAGCGGCTACGAGCCTCACGCCGACCACCTCGAGGTCGAGCTGATCCCCGACGCAGGCCACTTCCTCGTCAACGAGAAGCCGGACCTGGTCGCCGAGCGCGCCTTGGTCCGATTCGGATGAGCCACTGCCGATGCGCCGCTCAGATCGGCGAGTCTCCAGCCCCCAGCAGGGTCCGCAGCAGGTGCAGCCCGACCAGGCTGGAGCGCTCGCGAATGTCGTCGCGCCCCCCGGGGATCACCGGGTCGCGGGCAAGGCTGGCGCCGTCCGCGAGCCGGGCGTTGAAGCAGGCGTATCCGACCGGCTTTTTCTCGCTGCCGCCTCCGGGGCCGGCAATGCCGGTGATCGAGACCGCGACGTCGGCGTCGAAGCGCTCCAGGGCGCCGATCGCCATCGCCTCGGCGACCTCCGGTGATACAGCACCGTGGCGCTCGATCAGCTCGGGGTCGACGCCGAGAATCGAAACCTTGGCCTGGTTTGAGTAGGTGACGGCGCTCCCCGCGAAGTAGTCAGAGGCGCCCGGCCTCGAGGTTATTCGCGAGGCCATCTGGCCGCCGCTGCAGGACTCGGCGAGCCCGAGCCGATGCCCGCGCAACAGCCCGGCGACGATCTCGTCGATCGTCGTCCCGTCCTCACTGAACAGGTAGCGCCGGTGACGCTCGATCAGGCCCCGCCTCACTGCCTCGGCCTCCGCCTCGGCCTCCTCGCGCCAGCGGACCTCGATCTCGATCTCCCCCCGCCTCAGGCAGGTGGTGATCTCGACCGCGTCGATCGCCGTCCCGGCGGACTCGATCTCGACCAGGCTGCGGGCGATCTCGGACTCCGGCACCCCGAACATGCGCAGGGTGTAGCCGCGCAGCGCGGTCGCCCTGTCGAG
Organism: Solirubrobacterales bacterium; assembly: GCA_038222365.1. GTDB lineage: Bacteria > Actinomycetota > Thermoleophilia > Solirubrobacterales > 70-9 > JBBRHQ01. The sequence continues at coordinate 868 of JBBRHQ010000064.1, read as the reverse complement.
GATCTCCTGCACGGGGGCGGTGGCGATCGCCCGCCCCCACATCGGCTGCAGCTCGCGGGGCGGCCCGGGAAGGACGATCACGACCGCCTCCCCGGCGGGGACGATCAGGCCCGGAGCGGTGCCCTCGGGATCGAGCGGGGTCGAGCCCTCCGGGATCATCGCCTGCTTGCGGTTGGCCGCGAGAATCGCCTCGGTGTCGAACCGCCGCCAGCGAGCCGCGAAGGCGCGCAGGATCGTCGCGATCTTGCGCTCCATCTCCTCGTCGAGGACCATCTCCCTCCCGGCGAAGCGCCCGACCACCTCGGCGGTGAGATCGTCGGCGGTGGGCCCGAGCCCCCCGGAGGTGACGATCAGGTCCACCCCTTCGGCGGAGAGGAAGCGCAGGGCGGCCTCGAGGTCCTCGGGACGGTCCCCGACGACCAGGATCTGCGCCACCTCCACCCCCAAATCCCCCAACCGCTCGGAGACCCAGGGGCCGTTGCGGTCGCTGACCCGGCCGGTGAGGACCTCGGTGCCGGTGACCAGGATCCCCGCCCTGACCGGAGCCATCGCCTCGCTCACTGGCAGGTCGGCCGAACGCTGTGGGCGAGCGGACGGACCCGCCCGCCGGGCGCGATCGCGTAGCCGGTCGGGTTCGGGGTTTCCGAGAGCTGAACCTGTTTTCCGTTCACCTGCATCCTCGCTGACCCGTTTCCGAAGGAGACCGTGAAGCTATCGGAGCGGTAGGGCCGGGTCTGGGTTCCCGCGGCGAGCGTCTCCCCCGCGATCAGGTTGTTCCCCTTGGCGTTGACCAGACAGACCCAGACGTCGGCCTCGGCCGCCAGCCGCAGGGTCACCCCCGAGACCGCCCGCTTCGGCTTCTGGTTCT
>JBBRHQ010000063.1:0-12206 GCA_038222365.1 Solirubrobacterales bacterium | reverse complement strand
TCTCATCCTGCTCATCCTTCCCCTCTGGATCAGCTACATGATGCGAATGCTCGCCTGGGTGAATCTCCTGCAGGAGGACGGCTACGTGAACCGCTTCCTGACGTTCACCCACGTGCTCAGCCAGCCGCGGGACTGGCTCGGTGGGAGCGCCTCGACCGTCATCTTCGCCCTCGTCTACGGCTACATCCCGTACCTGATCCTGCCACTCTTCGCCGCGCTCGATCGCATCGACCGCAGCCACGTGGAAGCGGCACGTGACCTCGGTGCGAGCCCCTGGTCCGCGTTTCGCTCGGTCACCCTCCCGCTCTCGAAGACCGGCATCCTGGGGGGCGCCGTCCTCGTCACGCTACCCATGTTCGGCGACTACTACACGCCGAACATCGTCTCGGGCTCGCCAACGACGTCGCTGATCGGCAACCAGATCGACCTCTACTTCCACGGCGGCCCGCAGCCGACGATCGGCGCTGCGCTCACGGTCGTGCTTGCCGCCTTCCTGACGATCCTCATGCTCTACTACATGCGGAGCATCCATCGCGCCCAACGCGAGGGCGGGACGGTGGGGGCCGTATGACGGTCGTTGCCGAGCCGCGAGCGAGGCCGCAGCCCTCGAGCTTGACCCGCTTGCGGGGCTGGTTCCGCAACCCATGGGGAAAGCCGCGCTTCCTGGTGGCCGTCACCTGGGCCTACATCGTGTGGTCGATCGTGCCGGTGCTGATCGCGGTGCAGTTCTCCTTCAATGCGACCCGCTCGCGCACGGTCTTTGACTCCTTCTCGACACGCTGGTACTGGGGGGATCCAGTGGACTCGGTCTGGCACGACCCGACCCTTCGGCATTCTCTTCTTCAGAGCTTCAAGCTGGCGGGAGCGGACGTTCTCATCGCTGTCCCGATCGGGGTTTTGCTCGCCCTCGGTCTCGCCCGCTGGCGCGGTCGCGGCTCCGGCACCTCCAACTTCATCATGCTTTTTCCGTTGGTCACGCCCGAGATCGTCATGGGCGTGTCGCTCCTCCTCGTCTTCAGCCACATCTTCACCTTCGTTCACACGGGAACGGTCGCCCAGATCCTCGGCCACGTGACCTTCTCGATCTCCTTCGTGGTCGTGATCGTGCGCGGTCGGCTGTTTTCGATCGGCAGGCAGTACGAGGAGGCCGCCGCCGATCTCGGGGCCTCGCCGTTCGTCGCGTTGAGGAGCGTCCTCCTGCCCTTGCTCACCCCGGCGATCGTCGCCTCGGCCGCCGTGGTGTTCGCCATCTCGGCCGACGACTTCGTCATCAGCCAGTGGCTGTCAAGCGGCGGACCCACGGACACCGTCCCGATCCAGATCTACGCAGCGACGCGCGCCGCGCCGTTACCGTCTGTGAACGCGATCGCAACGATCATGATGGTGTCAACCCTCCTCATTGTCACGGCCGGCTTCCTCCTCTGGCGCGTCTTCACCCGCGGAGAGCGTCGGAGAGGCGCGGCGGAGGACTTCAGCGGCGCCTTCAACCTCAACTAGTTTCGGAGACCAATGGCACGCGGCGAAATCGAATTGGACAAGCTGACGAAGCAGTTCGCCCAGGTGACCGCGGTGGACGGCATCGATCTCCAGATCCCGGGTGGTGAGTTCTTCTCGCTCCTCGGGCCTTCCGGCTGCGGGAAGACGACCACTCTGCGAATGATCGCCGGCTTCGAGCAACCGACTTCCGGTGAGATCCTCCTCGACGGCACAGACGTTGGCTACACGCCACCTCACCAGCGCAACGTCAACACCGTGTTCCAGAACTACGCGCTCTTCCCGCACCTGAACGTCTACGACAACATCGCCTACGGGCTGAAGCGGGCGAAGCGGCCGAAAGCCGAGATCAGCGAGCGCGTCGGCGAGGCGCTTGAGCTCGTCCAGCTTCGGGGCTACGGAAGGCGCAAGTCGTCCCAGCTCTCGGGCGGGCAGCAGCAGCGCGTTGCCTTAGCGCGCGCTCTCGTCCTCAACCCGGCCGTGCTCCTTCTGGACGAGCCGCTCGGCGCCCTCGATGCGAAGCTCCGCAAGGTCCTTCAGATCGAGCTCAAGTCGCTCCAGCAGGAGGTCGGCATCACGTTCCTCTACGTCACACACGACCAGGAGGAGGCGCTCACGATGAGCGACCGCCTTGCGGTCATGAAAGACGGGCGCATCGAGCAGGTCGGGGCGCCTCAGGACGTCTACGAGGATCCCGAGACGCTCTACGTCGCCGATTTCCTCGGCGTGTCGAACCTCATGCAGGCCACCATCGCCGGTGCCGGCCCGAGCGCCTGCCGCGTCGCGCTGGAGGGCTACGAGCTCGAGACGCGCGGAACGGACCGCGACCTCACGGGGGAGGCGAAGATCGTCATCCGACCGGAGCGCATCGAACTCGAAGAGCACGGGTCTCCGTCGGGGCCGAACCGCATCCCGGCCATGGTGGAGCGCGTCGTCTACGTGGGCTCGGTGATCCAGGTGATCGTTCGGGCCGCCACCGGGGAAGCGCTCCAGGCGCTCGTTCAGAACACCGGCGGCGGAATCCCTTACGAGCAGGGCACCCCGGTGCAGGTCCACCTACCCGTGGACGCGCTGCGCGTCCTCCCTTCGGGCATCGGCGATGCGCCTTCGCTCAAGGGCGAGGAGCCGGATTCGGAGACTGTCGCCGCCGGCTGAGCTCAGCGCGGCGCCTTGCCGAGTGCGGGCATGTAGGACTCCTTGCTCGAGGTCGCCCGCCGGCGCTCGATTTCTAAACCGCGAGGCGGAGCGGCGAGACTGTCGCCAAAAGTCCGCAAGCAATCCTGCCGTAACGTGCGCGCCCAAGCCTGGGGCACTCGGATCCCACGGCCGTTGCGATCGGGTCTCCATTGGGCAGACAAGGGCAGGCGAGCCCGGCGGCCGAAGTCGCCGGCGCCGAGGCCGCCGAGCGTGCATCCCGCAATCAGCCACACAGCGGTAATCTCCCCTCCGGCACCGATAGCTCAGCTGGATAGAGCGACTCCCTCCTAAGCAACCCGGCGCCAGGTACGGCCAGGCACGAAATTGCGGCTGCCGATGCGGTTCGCGGTTCAGAAGCCCACGTGGACGAGGCCAGCGCGGGCCGAGGCGCCCACGGGAGATTCGGCGCCGCTGCTCCCGTCCCCTCAGTGGATGGTCGCCTCGACGCCGCGGCGCTCCAGGGCCCGGGCGATGATCAGCCGCTGGATCTCGGAGGTCCCCTCCCAGATCCGGTCGACCCGCAGCTCACGCCAGAAGCGCTCGGCGACGTTGGTGCGGATGTAGCCGCGACCGCCGAAGATCTGCACGGCGCGGTCGGCCGCGCGGCAGGCCGCTTCGCTGACGAAGAGCTTCGCCATCGAGGCCTTTGCGTGGACGATCTTGGGGGGCGCACCGGCGTCCGTGAGCTGGGCGACCTGGGCGGTGAGCAGCCGGCCCGCGGCGGCATCGGCCGCCGAGTCGGCGAGCGGGAACGAGACGCCCTGGTAGTCGAAGATCCGCTGGCCACCCTGCTCGCGGTGAAGGGCCCACTCCGTAGTCTCCTCGATCAGCCGCCACATCGCTCCGAGGCCATGGGTCGCGATACCCAGCCTCTCCTCCGTGAACCACATCCGCTGCAGGTCGTCGCCGGCGCCGAGACCGCCGATCACCGCGTCCTCGGGGACCTCAACGCCGCTGAAGCGGACAGTCGGATGCCCGTGCGGGTAGTTGTGGGTGAAGGGCGGATCGTCGACGAACTCCACGCCGTCGGCCCCGGGCTCGATCAGGAACAGGGTGGGCAGCCGCTGATCGTCCTCGATCGCGTTGGCCATGACGATCATCACCAGGGCGGCGTCGGCCGAGGTGACGAACCACTTCTCACCGTCGATCACCCAACCGCCCTCGCTGCGGGTCGCGGTGGTGGCGATTCCCGACGGGTCGGAGCCCGCGTGCTCCTCGGTCACCGCGTAGGCGGTGTCGCCCTCGCCGCGCAGGGCGGGTCGCAGGTAGCGGTCGATCTGCTCCGGGGTGCCCGTCTCGAGCACGTTGTAAGCCTGCGGAACGTACCAGTGCAGGCCGTTGGTGCAGCGGCCGAACTGCTCCCCGACCAGAAAGCTCTCGAACATCGCCCAACCCTGCCCGCCGTGCTCGGGCCGGTGCCGGCCACCATTCAGCCGGGCCTCGATCGCGGCGGCGTGGATCTGCTCGATCTCCCGCGCCGGCAGCCGGCCGCCGTTTCGCTCCGAGAGCTCCTCGAGGGGGATCAGCACCTCCTCGGTGAAGCGGCGGGCGCGTTGCTGGAGCTCCTCCTGCTCGGGCGTCAGCTCGATCCCGGCGGCTGCGGGGGCGGCGGCGGTCGCGGTCATGGTCCTCCGTTCCGGTTGACTTGGTCGTCCTCCCCGGCGCCCGCCAGGGCTCGCTCCAAGGCGGCCCGCTCGGCCTCGGTCCGCTCGGCGGCGTCGCCCGGGAGCCCGAGCAGGAGCCGGTGGTGGTTGGCGAGCACCTCCAAGGCCGCTGCCCGCTGCGAGGGGCTGAGCCCGACCTCGGGTGAGTCGAGCAGCAGGGTGACGACCTCGCTCAGGTAGACGAGCCAGTCGCGCTCCCCGCCGCGCAGGACGATCTGCTCGACGGTGGCGCGCTCCCGCTCCAGCGCCTCGCCGCTACCGCGGGCGTCCTCGCTGCGCAGCGTCGCCATCACCGGCGGCAGCTCCCGCTCGGGCTCCGGTGTCAGCGAGAGCCAGCCGAGCTGTTCGCGCCGGCCACCCCACGGCAGTCGCGCCAAGAATGATCTTGCGCTCCTCATGGACGTATGTTAGCGTGACTGATTACAAAGTCAGCCGAGGGCTGATCTTGTGCCGGAGGAGAGAGCGCACGACCGAGCGCGTCCGGCGTACGCGGTACGGCTGAGCACAAAGTCAGGACGAGATGCCCACCGAATCACTCAAGCCCCCGCCCTCCGAGATAGCCGGCGAGGCGCTCAACGGCAGCCCGGTCGAGGGCGGACACGGCGTCGCCGGCGCCGGCGCGGCGCTGCAGCCGCACCTCTACTACGACCCGAAGGCGGCGGCGCTCGAACAGGAGGCGATCTTCGAGCGCACCTGGCAGGTCGCCGGCCACGTCAGCGACTTGCCCGAGCCGGGCTCGTATGTCACCGCGAGCGCCGGATCGCAGTCGCTGATCGTGATCCGGGGCAAGGACGGCGAGCTGCGCGCCTTCCGCAATGTCTGCCGTCACCGCGGCCGCAGGCTGATCGGCGATGCGGCCGGGTGCAGCCGGGCGATCCGGTGTGCCTACCACGGCTGGACCTACGCCCTCGACGGCAAGCTGCTCGGCGCCCCCGAGCTGCGCAGCTTCCCCGGAGGAATCGACCGAGCGAAGCTCGGCCTTCACAGCGCCCGAGTCGAGGTGCTCTGCGGCTTGGTCTTCGTCAATCTCGACCCTGACGCGGTCCCGCTCGCCGATCTCCTCGGCGACCTTCCCCAGCGACTCGAGCGCTACGACATCCCTTCGCTGGTGCGGGCGGGCGGCGGCCGCGACCACTCGCAGGGCGCCAACTGGAAGGTGGTCGCCGACAACTACCTCGAGGGCTACCACGTGCCGATCGCCCATCCGGGGCTGATGCGACTTCTCGACTACGAGCGCTACGTCCCGAAAATAGGCGAGAACCACGTCTGGTTCGAGGCGCCGATGCGGGATGAGCCATCCGAGAACCGCACCGAGCGGCTCTACCAGCGGCTGGTGCGGCCGATGGGGAAGCTCACCGAGGCCGACCGCCACGTCTGGCGCTACGTCTTCATCTACCCGAACACGGCCCTCGACCTCTACCCCGATCAGATCGGCTTCTGGCAGATCAACCCGGACGGCCCCGACCGCACCCGCGACCATTTCGCGCTGCTCCGACCGCGCGGGGAGGGCTGGCGAGAGCGCCTCATCCGCCGCCTCAACGACCGCGTCAACGACCTCGTGAGCGACGAGGACGTCGAGCTCGTCGAGGCGGTCCAGAGCGGCCTCAAGACGACCGGCTACCGCTGCGGCCCGCTGAACGAGCGCGAGGCGGCCGTCGGCTGGCTCGCATCCAAGGTCCGCGCCGACCTTGCCGCCGCCGGAGGGAATCCTTGAGCGACCTCCACGCGGACCCGCCCGCCCAGACCCGGCCGAATAACGGCTCCCGGATCGACCCGGCTGACGAGGCCGAGCAGGCCGCCGGTGCCCGCGAGCGAATCCTCTCCGCGGCCGTCTCGCGGATCGCCAGCGAGGGCATCGACGACGTCCGCATCGCCCGGATCGCAGTCGACGCCGGCGTCTCCCCGGCGCTGGTCCACTACCACTTCGACTCCCGCGAGACGCTGCTCGCCGAGGCTCTCACCTACTCCTATCACCGGATCGGCAACGTCAGGATCCCCGAGCGCGAGGCGCCCGACCTCTCCACAGAGGAGCAGATGAGGCGAATGCTCGAAATCTACCTGCCGATTCCGGGGGAGCAGCGGCAGGATTGGATGCTGTGGGTGGAGCTGTGGCTGCGGGCGATCCGCCACCCGGAGCTGGCGCCGACCTCGGCCCGGCTCTATGCCGACATGCACGAGTGGGTCCGCGATGCGATCGCCGCCGAGGCGAACGCCGCCGGCCGCGACCCGGATGATTTCGCCGACCATCTATTGGCGCTGATCGATGGCTGCGGGGTGCGGGGGATGATCGGCGACCCGGGAATGGACCTGGAGCGGATGCGCGAGCTGATCTGGTCCTTTATCGCCTCCGAGCTGGGATACGACCCGGACCCGGCGCTCGAGGTGGAGGCCGCCTAAGCGATGGGCGGGCGGATCACAGGAGCCGACGGGGCGCTGGGACTGGCTGAGCTCGCCAACGCGACCACCCGCCGGCGCTTCCTGCGCGGCGCCGCGGGGCTCTACGGGCTGACAACGACTTCCTCGGGATCGCCAACATGATGACCGTCGAGGCCGTCGGCCCGGCCCAGGATGGCTGCGAGGTGCGTCTCGGCGACTTCATCCTGCGGGCCTGCGGCGGTGACACCGCGGTCCGCGGCGAGGCCAACGTGGTCGTCCGCCCGGAGCGGGTCGAGGTGCGCCCGCACCAGGCCGACCGGCCCGAGAACTGCCTGCCCGGGTTGGTGGACCAGACGGCCTACGTCGGCTCCTCGCTTCAGCTGATGATCCGCCTTGCCTCGGGCGCCGTGATCCAGTCGACCCGCTCCAACACCGGCGGCGGCGCGGAGCAGCACAGCCAGGGACCCCGTCCTCGTCCACCTCCCGCCGGAGGCGCTCCGGGTGTTGGCCGGCGACCCGGCCGACACCGCCGCCACCGTGACCACCGAGCCCCGACCCCCGACGCCGAGGTGACCGGATGAGCCGCGCCGACGCCGATGTGATCGTGGTCGGCGCCGGACTCTGCGGTCTGACCGCGGCCCGCGAGCTCTCGGGCTCCGGCCTGGAGGTGATCGTGCTCGAGGCGCGCGACCGGATCGGCGGCCGCACCTGGACGAAGCCCGAGGCGCTCCCAGGGATAGCGCTCGACATGGGCGCGATGTCGGTCGACTCCCGCCAGCCCCTGATCACGGCGGAGGCGGCCCGCTACGGCCTGGTGACCGGCGAGGAGTTCCCCTTCGAGGCGCCCAATGTCTGGCGGCTCGGCGGGAAGCGGCTGGGGCCGGGCCTGCCGGTGCCGCACTCCGAGCTGGCCGATCTCGAGCGGCTGCTGGCGGAGGTCCACAACGCCGGGCGCCGGGTGGACGGCGAATCGCCGAGCGCCGAGCAGGAACTCGCCGATCTCGACATCCCGATCGCCGATTGGATCCGGAGCCTCCGGCTCGGCCCGGCGACCGACGAGCTGGGCTCGGTCTTCGGCAGCTCGCTGATGTCCGGCGAGGCCGCGGAGTCCTCGATGCTGCTGATGGCGCGTCACCTGGCCGCGGCCGGGGGCCTTTGGTCCTTCCTCAGCGTCGAATACGCCGGCGTCGAGGGTGGGACCACCGCGATCGCTGAGGCGATCGCCGCCGACGTCACCGCCGAGATCCGCCTCGGCTTCGAGGTCGAGGCGGTCGAGCACGACGGTGACGGTGCCCTGGTCCACGCTGGCGGGGAATCCCTGGGAGCGGCGGCGGTGATCCTCACGGCGCCGCTCAACGCTCTGCGGCGGATCGATCTCCGCCCCGCCCTCTCGCCGGCGACCACGGCGGGGATCGAAGCCGGGAGCGCCAACCTCGGCGCCAAGTACTGGGCGCTGGCAAAGGACGCGCCGGACGACTTCCACGCACTCGGCGAGGCGCCCGGGATCGACGTCGCCTCGACCTGGAAGCGCACTTCCGAGGGCGTGCTGATCGTCGGCTTCGGCCGCGACGCGTCGAGCCTCGACGGCGACGACACGGGGGCGGTCGAGGCTTCCCTGCGCCACTACCTTCCCGAGCTGGAGCTGACCGCATCGACCTGGCACAACTGGGCCGCCGATCCCTATGCGGGCGGCACCTGGGGCGGCTGGCGACCGGGCTGGGCGACCACCGGCTTGCCGGAGCTTCTGGCCTCCGAGGCGCCGCTGCTGTTCGCCGGGTCGGAGACGGCGCAGCGCTGGCCCGGCTTCATTGAGGGGGCGGTCGAAAGCGGGATCAGATCCTCACGGCAGTTGCTCGAATCGCTCCAACCGGCGGCGGGAGCGCGGTAGTGAATGCCGCCGCCGCGAAGTCCTCCCGGCGGGAGCTGGGGAGGCTCTACGAACCACGCTCGGTCGCGATAGTCGGAGCCTCCGCCGACCCGATGAAGTGGGGGCACTGGATGGCCCGGGACGCCCTCTCCGGCGCCGGGCTGCGCAACGTACACCTGGTCAACACCCGCGGTGGCGAAATCCTCGGCCGGCGGGCCTACCCCTCGGTGCGCGAGCTGCCCGAGAGCCCAGACCTGGTAGTTCTGACGGTCCCCGAGAGCCGCTTCGAGGAGGCCGTGGACGATTCGCTCGAAGCGGGAGCGGGGGCCCTGGTCGCGATCACCTCGGGCCTCGCCGAGGGCGGGGCTGAGGGGCGCGCCCGCGAGCGGGCGGTGGTCGAGCGAGTGCGGGAGGCCGGGGCGGTGATGCTCGGGCCCAACTGCGGCGGGGTCGCCGACACCGGCGCCGGCCTCGGCCTCGGCGTCGGCGGGCTCACCCCGGGGCCGATCGGCCTGGTCACCCAGAGCGGCAATGTCGCCGCCGAGCTCGCCCTGCTCGGCGCCGAGGCGGGCCTCGGGTTCACCCGGGTCGCGTCGATCGGGAATCAGGCCGACCTCGAGGTCTCCGACCTGGTCGCGGACCTCGGGCGCCACGCCGCGACCGAGGTGATCGCCCTCTACGTCGAGGACTTCCGGGGGGGTCGGGGTCTGGCCGAGGCGATGATCGAGACCGGCAAGCCGGTGATCCTGCTCGCCGCCGGCGCCAGCGACGCCGGGGCACGCGCAGCGGCCTCCCACACCGGGGCGATGGTCAGCGACCTGGCCGCGGTCGACGCGGCCTGTCGTGAGGCGGGGGCGATCCGGGTCTCCTCGCTGGCCGAGACGATCGAGGTGGCGAAGGTGCTGCTTGGCGGCGAGCGCCCGGCGGGTCCGCGGGTGGCGATCGTCACCGATGGCGGGGGCCATGGGGTGATCGCCGCCGACCTCGCAACCCGGGCCGGGCTGGAGCTGCCGACCCTGAGCGAAGACCTGCAGCGACGGGTCATTGGCGGGTTGCCGGGTCGGCCGGTGGCCGAGAACCCGATCGACCTGGCGGGTGCCGGGGAGCAGGACCTCGACAGCTACGCCAGGGTGATCGAGGAGCTCGGCGCCTCCGGCGAGATCGACTCGATCGTCCTCACCGGCTACTTCGGCGGCTACAGCGTCGACGCCGGGGAGGGCGCCAACGCCGGCGAGCGCGAAGCCGTGGTTGCCCGGCGGATGGCCGCCGCCGCGGCGCGGAGCGGCATCCCGTTGCTCGCCCAGACGATGTTCTGGACCTCGACCCCGGCGGTGGCGCTGCGCGACTCCGGGGTGCCGCTGTTCGCCCGAATCGACGATGCGATCGGTTCGCTGGGCCGGGTGGTCGACGCCGGGCCCGCGGAGCCCGACGCGATTCTGCCCCTGCCGCCGCCCGCGCCGGAGATCGAGGGCGATGGCTACTGGGTCGCCCGGGAGGCGCTCTCGGGCGCCGGGGTGCCGCTGGCGAGCGCCCGGCGGGTGCGGAGCCGCGAGGAGGCGATTGCCGCGGCGACCGAGCTTGGCTACCCGGTCGCCCTGAAGGCCACCGACATCCTCCACAAGTCCGATCTCGGCGGAGTCGCTCTCGGACTCGCCGACCAGGAGGCTCTCGGCGGGGCTTTCGACTCGATGGCCGGGCTCGGCAGCAACTCCCATGCGGTCGAGCGGATGGCCCCGGTCGGGCGGGGGGTCGAGCTGCTGCTCGGGAGCCGGCAGGATCCGCGCTTCGGCCCAGTTCTCGCGATCGGCCTCGGCGGCATCTACACCGAGCTGCTCGAAGACTTCGCGGTCGGGCTGGCGCCGATGGACGCTGGGGAGGCCGAGGAGTTGCTGCGATCGCTGCGCGGCGCGCCACTGCTGCTCGGCGCCCGCGGCCGTCCGCCCCTCGACATCGCGGCGGCTGCGGCCGCAGCGGCGGCGCTCTCGGACCTGGCCGCGGCCCACCCAGAGATCTCCGAGATCGAGGTCAACCCGCTGCTCGTTCTCGAGCAGGGAGTGATCGGGCTCGACGCCCGGGTCGTCCGCGCTGCGCCGACAGCCTCCTGATCTCCTCAAACCCGAACCGCCAAACAGAAAGCCAAGGAGCACGAATGGACTTCCACCTGAGCACCGAGCAACAGGAGCTGCGGCAGCGGGCCGCGTCGCTGGCGGCCGAGATCATGGCCTACGAGGAGGACTGCGAGTGCGATCGGGGGCTCGGTCCCGAGGCGCTCGCCGCGATCTCGGCGAAGACGATCGAGCACGGGCTGAACGCGATCAACATGCCCGCCGAGTGGGGTGGTGGGGGGCTCTCGATCTTCGACCAGGTGATCGTCCAGGAGCAGCTCGGCCAGATCACAAACGCCCTCTGGGACACCGTCTGGCGGCCCGCCAACGCACTCCGGGCATGTGACGAGGAGCAGCGGGCCCGCTGGCTGGAGCCGGCGATCCGCGGCGAGCGCCGCGATTGCGTTGCCGTCACCGAGGCCGAAGCCGGCTCGGACCCCACGGCGTTGGCCAGCGTCGCCGAGCGCGAGGGCGAGTCCTTTCTGCTCAGCGGCGAGAAGTGGTTCGTGACGGTCGGCGACGTCGCCGACTTCCTGCTCGTCCTCGCCAGGGTGATGCCCGAGGACGTGCCGGGCATGTTCCTGGTCGACAAGGACCTGCCCGGCGTCGCGGTGAAGCGCACGCCGGCCTACATGCACACCTTCGTCTACGAGCACCCGGAGTTCGTCTTCGACCGGGTGCGGCTGGGGCCGGAGACCGTCCTCGGCGGAGTCGGCCAGGGCTACGAGCTGACCCGCGACTGGTTCGTCGAGGAGCGGCTGATGATCGCCGCCCGCGCCACCGGCGCCGCCGAGCGCGCTCTGCGGCTCGCCTCCGAATGGGCCGACGGGCGGGTCCAGGGCGGCAAGCCGATCGCCGAGCACCAGCTGATCGCCGCGATGATTGCCGACAGCGCCACGGAGATCGCGCTCAACCGGGCCCTCGTCTACCAGGTCGCCTGGGAAGCGGACGCCGGGGTCTCCCGCAAGCTCCTGCACGCCAAGGCGGCGATGACCAAGCTCGCCGCCTCCGAGGCGGCGGGGCGCGTGGTGGACCGCGCCGTGCAGATCTTCGGCGGCCGCGGCTACATGCGGGAGAACCCGGTCGAGCGCCTCTACCGCGACATCCGCGTCGACCGGATCTGGGAGGGTACGTCGGAGGTCCAGCGGCTGGTGATCGCCAACGAAGCCCGCAAGCGCGGCCTCGACGATCTGCTCGGCGTCGCCGCCGCCGCCCCTGCGCAGATCGCCTAGATGGTTGATTCCGAATTGACGTGCCCGCGGGAGCAGCGCAGGCCAAGCTGGGCGCCGCACACGGTCGACGCAGGTAGCAGCGCTACCTGCAAGGCCATGGGTGGTGATCGGGCGCCGGTCTGCGCTGTCAGCCGTGGGTGCGGCAATAAGGAGTCGATCATCTAGTGCCCGGGGGGGATCGCCTTCGCGGTGCCGGCGGGCTTCCTGGTCGCCCGGATCGGCGCCCGTCAGACGGTGCTCGCCGGGGTCGCCCTGCTGGCGGCATCGAGCG
>JBBRHQ010000062.1:0-12292 GCA_038222365.1 Solirubrobacterales bacterium | reverse complement strand
CTCCGGGGCTTTCGGGTCACGTCACCTGGTTTAATACGTTATGCGGGTCCGCTCAGATGCGGGCCGCGGAGATTGTCGGGGACGGGACTCATGGGAGCCCGGCACCCGGAAACCTCACCCACCTGTCGCTCCGGTCACGCGCATCTCGTTCCTCCGGGGCGGAACCCAAGCCTTCATGGCCAAGACCAGCGAAATTGCCGCGGCAGCGGCAGTTCCCTCAAGCGCAGAGATCGAGCGGGCGGCGAAGTTCGCCCGTGAGCCCTTCCTGCTCGAAGGGGAGGGTCCGGAGGCCCTCGCCCCCGGCACCGCCAGGCGGCTGGCGCTCGACGGCGCGCTGGCGGAGATCGGCGCCGGAGCCGAGGAGCCATCGATCGAGTGGCGTCAGGACTTCTCGCTGCTGCTCGGGCTGGAGCGGCTGCTCGCCGATGAGCCGCCGAAGCTCCGCGACGGAGCGGAGCTCTCGCTGCACCAGGTCGACGCCCTCTCGGGCACCCTGACCGAACTGATGGCCGAGCAGCAGACGGCGGCCGAGAACGGCAGGGGCAACGGCGTGGTCGAGATCGAGGTGCCGCCTGCCGAGGAGGAGGCGGCAGGCGAGGAGGAGACCGAAGATGAAGAGGAAGGGGCCGCCGACGAGGAGCTGAACGGCGAGGCCGAGGTCGACGACGAGCCGCTGGCAGCCGACGAGGAGCCGCTGGACTGGGTCGATGAGCCCGACACCGACGAGGAGACGATCGACGATGCGCCCGAGGACCCGGGCGCCGAGCGACGCTTCTGGTTCGAGCACGCAACCGGCGCCGGGAAGACGGTCGCGGCGGTCGGCTTCATCGAGGCCTCCCGCACCGGCGGTGTCCTGATCCTCACCCATCGCCGCAACCTGGTCGACCAGTTCATCGGCGAGATCTCCGACCGCGGCTACAAGGAGCGCCTCCGCCCCCCATTGCTCGACGGCCGCGACGACCCCGACGGGCCGGTCACGGTCGAGACCTATCAGTGGTTCGTGCGCAACCAGAAACGGATTTCCGACACTTACACGATCGTCATCTGCGACGAGGCCCACACCGCCCTGGGCGAGAAGACCAGCGCCTGTATCCGAGCCTGGACCGGGCCCGTCTACATCGGCATGACCGCCACCGGAGCGCTGATCGCTCGCCACGTCGCCGACCTCTTCCCGACCCAGACCTCGCGCTTCGACCTCGCCCAGGCCGCCCGCCGGGGAGTGATCTCGCCGCTGCGCTGCCTGCGGATCCCGCCCGGGCCGGGAGTGCGGACGATCGCCAAGGTGCCGCTGCGAAAGGGCGAGGTCGATCAGGACTTCGACCAGGAGGAGCTGGCCGCCCTGCTCGACCAGGAGCCCTTCAACGTCGCCATCGCCGACCTCTATAAGTCCCGCTTCCGCAAGGTTCCCGGCGTCCTCTATACGGCGGGCGTCCGCCACGCCAATCACGTCGCCAAGGCCTTCCAGAAGGCCGGCATCAACGCCAAGGCGGTCTCTGGCGAGACGCCGAAGCGCGAGCTCGCCGAGATCCTCGCCGCCTTCGAGCGGGGCGAGGTCGATGTGCTCTGCAACGCGATGCTGCTCGCCGAGGGCTGGAACTCGCCCCGGGCGACGATCTGCATGCACCTCGCTCCGACCGCCTCGCGCCGGGTCTACCAGCAGCGTGTCGGCCGGGTCACCCGCCGCGCCCCGGGCAAGGAGGCGGGCCTGGTGATCGACTTCGTCCATCCGGCGACCACCCACGACGAGACGATCATCACCCTGCACAGCCTGCTCGACCGCGACGTCTACCGCGGCGGCGCGATCGTCGTCGGCCCGGTCCGCCGTGGCCGGGGCCGGAGGGTCCGGGTCGAGCGGCGGATCGTCCCCGTCTCCGACAGCTCCGAGCGGCGAATGGAGGTGCTGGAGCGGGAGATCTGGCGGATAGCCGTCGAGAACCTCGAATACGCCGAGCAGCACGCCTGGGCGGCGCTGGCCGGAGCCCGCGTCAATCCCCAGGGCTGGCGACGGGCAAGGGCGATGCTCCAGCACGACCAGACCAAGGAGCTGCGCCGCCGCTTCCTCCTGACCTGCGTCCAGCGCAACCGCAATTCCCAGCTACGGCTGAAGGCGCTCTCGGAGATCGCCCTGCTCAAGGACGCCGAGGCCTTCGACGATGCGATCGAAATCGTCGGCAGCTGGAGCCGCGACGACAAGCGAGCCGGGGTGCGGACCCTGCTGCAGACGCTGACCGAGAACCGGATCGGTCGCCGCGACCAGGCTCAGGCCTGGGTCTGGCGCCTCGCCTCCTACACCCGGGAGCTGCACGAGGAGTACGCGGTCCAGCGCTGGCCGGAGACGAAGCGGTTGCTGGGGCTGCTGGTCAACTCGTCCGGGCGCGCCCACGGGCGCAACGCCCGCCGCCTCGTCCATGCCGCCCGCGGCCAGGACCGTCGCCTCGCCGTCTCCCTGCTCGCCGCCGCCGTAGCCCACACGCCTGAGGGCGAGGAGATCCTCCGCGGCGCCCGCATGCGGATGGCCCGGAAGCCCACGGGGATCGCCCGCGAGCTGCTGCGCAACTTCCCGAAGAGCGGCAAGCGCCGTCGCAAGCGACGGCGCTCCGGCCAGAAGGGGGAGGGCCGGAGCGATGCAGGCGCCAACGGCGCGGTCCCGAGGAAGGGCGGGGAGGCCCCGGGGTCAGATCCGGCCGAGGTGGACCTCGCCGGCACCGAGGCTGATCCGCTCACCGCCGCTGGTGAGGGCGACTAGGTTTCCCCTCGCGTCGATGCCCTCGGCGACGCCGCGGCCCGCGGCGCCCCCCGCAGCGGCGTCCCAGCGAATCTCCCTGCCGTGCAGCGCATCGCGCCCGGCGAATGCCTCGAGGACATCGCCGGGCTCGGCGCGGGCCCACCGCGCCAGCGCCGGGTTGAGAGCGCCGAGCGCCTGCTCGACCGCGGCGCCGCCGCCCACGGAGATGGCGCTCTCGCGGAACTCCTCGGGAAGGTCCGCGGGAGCGATCGCGACGTTGAGGCCGACCCCGATCACCGCCCAGCCGTCCTGTGGCCGGGCCTCGATCAGGACTCCCCCGCACTTGCGCTCCCCGATCCAGACGTCGTTCGGCCACTTGACCAGGCAGCGATGGGCCGAGATCGCCTCGACCGCGTCGCAGACGGCCAGCGGTACCGCGAGCGGCAGCAGCAGATGGCGCTCCTCGAGTGGCCGCAGGATCGCCGAGTAGAGAAGCGCGCCTCCGGGCGGCGCCGACCAGGACCGCCCCTGGCGGCCACGACCGCCGCTCTGCACCTCGGCGGTGACGATCGTCCCCGCCGGGGCGCCGCCCGCCGCCAGCTCCCGCGCCCGCGTGTTGGTCGAGTCGCAGCGGCTGTGATGGTGGCGCGGAAGGCCGAATCTCATCTCGCCGGCGACAGCGTCACCTCGTCGTCGGGGTCGAGGCCGAGCACCCGGGCGGCGCTGTCGCGATTGATCGCCAGCGCCAGCGAGCCGCCCGAGTCCTCAAAGAGCAGCCCCTGTCCCTCGCCGACGTCGCTGAAGGTGCGGGCGAAGGGCACGGTGCTGCGGTTGCGCTCCGCCTCGACCAGGACCCGGGTGCCGGGCTGCAGGAAGGTGCCCGCGAGGTCGGCGTGCGCGAGATCGAGGGCGAGGTTGCCGAAGCCGTCGGAGTAGAGGACGTGGGCGACGACCCGGTCGGGATAGATCCTCGGCCGAGGCAGCTCGAGCGCCGTTAGCGCCCCGGGGTCGAGGTCCTCCCCGGCCTCCTCCAGCGAGGCCCCGGCGGCAAGCCTGGCGCTGACCGGCGCAAACAGATCTCGCCCGTGGAAGGTCGCCGTGAGTGGCTCGAAGCGGAATGGCGAGGCGCTCAGATCGACCGCCGCCGACGCTCCGCCGAAGGCTGCGAGCGCCGGCCCGAGCAGACCGTTGTCGGGGCCGACGAGGAGGCGGTCCTCTCCGGTGCGAAGCGCCGCCAGATGGACGCCGGGCTCGGTGTAGGGGAGCGCGTTGGCGAGCGCGATCGCTCCCTGGCGGACCGCGTGCCGTCCCACCCCGTGGGTGATGTCGGTGATCGGGGAGGCGGGCGCGATCCGCGCCATCACCGCTCGGCAGACGCCGGCGAACTCATCGCCGTAGCCGTAGTCGGAGAGGAAGGTGATCGGCCGGCTCACCTCAGCCCCTCGGCCGCGACGCCGCGTCGGCGAGAAGCGCCTCGATCAGCCCCTCGACGTCGTGGCGCTCGGCCTCGACCGCGACCTCGAGACCGGCCCTGCGAGCGGCCTCGCTGGTCACCGGTCCGATCGAGACGACCCGGGCGTTCTCGGGCAGGCGAGGGCCGAGCGCCTCGGCGAAGTTGCGGACCGTCGAGGAGGAGGTGAAGGTGAGGTAATCGGCGCCCTGCGCCGCCTCGACCGCCGCCGCTGAAGGTGGTTCGCGCACGGTCTCATAGAGCGCGACCAGGTCGACCTCGGCCCCCCGCTCGCGAAGCGCGTCCGGGAGTACCTGACGCGCCTCGGCGGCGCGGGCGATCAGCACCGGGCGCCCGCGGACCTCGACCGCTTCGAGCGACTCGGCCAGCGCCTCGCCGACGAAGCGCTCCGGCACCACGTCGGCGGCGATGCCGTGCGCGGCCCGCGCCCCCGCCGTCCCCGGGCCGATCGCCGCCACGGTCGCGTTGGCGAGCGCCCGTGCGTCGCGCCCCGCCGCCGCCATCGCCTCGAAGAGGAGATCGACCCCGTTCGGGCTGGTCAAGCAGATCAGGGCATAGGCATGCAGCGAGTCGATCGCGGCACGGACCTCCTCGGAGTCGAGTCGCGGCTCGATCCGGATCGCCGGCAACTCGACCACCTCGGCGCCGAGGTCGCGCAGATCCCCGCTCAGCCCGCTCGCCTGCGCCCGAGCCCTGGTGACGACGACGCGGCGCGCCGCCAGCGGGCGGCGCTCCAGCCAGCCGAGCGCCTCGCGCCGGGCCGCGACCGCGCCGAGGACGATCAGCGCCGGCGCCTCGATCCGCTCGGCGGCGGCCTCGGCGATCGTCCCCAGGGTGGCGGAGACCGTCCGTTGCCCCACCATCGTCCCCCGCTGGATCGCCGCCGCCGGCTGATCGGGGTCGCGTCCCGCGGCGATCAGCGCGGTGCAGTTCTCAGCCAGCCGCCCCACCCCCATGTAGAAGACCAGCGTCCCGGGAAAGGGGGCGAGCGCCTCCCAGTCGATCGCACCGCTCGCCTTGTCGGGGTCCTCGTGCCCGGTCACGAAGGCGACCGCGGAGGCGTCGTCGCGGTGGGTCACCGGGATCCCGGCGTAGGCCGGCGCGGCGATGCCCGCGGTGATGCCCGGCACCACCTCGAACTCGACTCCGGCCGCCCGCAGCGCCTCGCCCTCCTCGCCCCCGCGCCCGAAGACGAAGGGATCGCCCCCCTTGAGGCGGACTACGCTCCGCCCGCCCCTCGCCGCCTCGACCATCCGGCGCTCGATCTCCACCTGGGCGACCGCGGGGTTGCCGGGGCGCTTGCCGACGTAGATCAGCTCGGCCTCCTCGCGGGCCCCCGCCAGCGCTCCGGGCGGGATCAGCCGGTCGTGGAAGATCACGTCGGCCGCGGCGATCAGCTCGAGCGACCGGCTGGTCATCAGGCCCGGGTCACCGGGCCCGGCGCCGACCAGGTAGACGACGCCGGCCCTCGCTCTCACGGTTGCGTCCCCTGCTCCGTGCCCGCCGCTCTTCGCAGCAGCTCGCCGCCGCCGGCGGCCAGCAGCCTGCCGGCCAGCTCGACCCCCGTCTCCATCGCCTGCTCGGCGTTTCCTTCGACTTCGTCGCGGACCCACTCGCTGCCGTCGGCGAGGCCGACGTAGGCGCCAAGGCTGACCCGCCCGTCGGCGCTGCGGGCATGGATGCCGACCGGGCTGGTGCAGTCGGCGCCGAGCGCCGCGACCGCAGCCCGCTCGGCGGCCAGCTCGACCAGCGCGCTCTCGTCGCTGATCGCCGCGCAGGCCTCCCTGGCCTCGGCCTCGCCGCGGCGCGCCTGCAGGATCAGCGCCCCCTGGCCCGCCGCCGGGGTCATCTGCGCCGAGGAGAGCTCGAAGGAGATCTCAGCCTCGCGCTCGAGCCGGTGCAGGCCGGCGGAGGCGAGGACGATCGCGTCCAGCTCGCCTTCTCGCAGGCGGGCGAGGCGGGTGTCGACGTTGCCGTGCAGCTCGGCGATCCGCAGGTCCGGGCGCAGCGCGCCGAGCTGGGAGCGGCGGCGAAGGCTGGCGGTGCCGACCGTGGCGCCGTCGGGGACCTGCTCGAGCGATGTCGCACCCCCGACCCATGCATCCGCCGGACGTTCGCGCGGAGGCACTCCGGCGAGGGTCAGCTCCTCGGGCATCGAGGCGGGGACGTCCTTGGCGGAGTGCACGCCGATCTCGGCGCGCCCTTCCAGCAGCGCCAGCTCGACCCCGCGGACGAAGCGCGACTTGTCTCCGGGCTCGCCGTCGCTGCGGACCTCGACCAGCTCCGCGCCGCCGAGCATCCCGGCAACCAGTCCGGCCTGAACCAGCGCCAGGGCGCTCCCCCTGGTGGCGAGCCGGAGCGCCACCGCCGCTCAGGCCGACTCGCGGCCCTTGCGTCGCAGCGGGGTGACGCTGGCGTCGCGCTCGGAGGAGGGCTCGTTCTCGACGTCGAGGCCGAAGAGGACGCGCAGCGCGTTGACGTAGAGGTAGGCCTCCTCGGTGCCGGCGGAGCGCTTCATCCGCAGGGTCGGCTCGTGCAGGAGGCGGCTGGCGATCGCATGGGCCATCTGTGCGAGACGCTCACGATCGGCCTCGGTCATCCCCTGCCAGCGCGACTCGTTCTCGGCCAGGACCCTGCGCACCACCTCGTCGGCTCGCTCGCGCAGCGAGGCGATCGTCGGCACCACCTCCAGAGAGGCCAGCCATCGCTCGAACCGTCCCAGCTCGGTGTCGAGGATGCTCTCCGCCCGCTTCGCCTCCGCCTCGCGGCCGCTCGCGTTGCGCTCGACGATCTGCTGCACGTCGTCGACGTCGTGGAGGCTGACCCCGGCGATCTCGCGGCAGGCTGGGTCGACGTCGCGGGGGACGGCGATGTCGACCATCAGCAGGGGCCGGCCGTCGCGATCCGCCATCACCTGCTCGAGGTCATCGCGCTCGACGATGTGGTGCGGCGAGTTGGTCGCCGAGACGACGATGTCGGCGACCTCAAGCTGCCCCGGCAGCTCGTCGAAGCGGATCGCCTCTCCGCCGAAGCGCTGGGCCAGACCGATCGCGCGGTCGTAGCGGCGGTTGGCGACGAACACGGTTGCGACCCCGCGGGCAACCAGGGCCCGCGCGACCAGCTCCGAGGTCTCCCCGGCCCCGATCACCAGCACCCGGCGACTGGCCAGGTCGCCCAGCGTCCGCTGGGCCAGCTCGACCGCGACGGAGGAGATCGAGAGGCCCTTCTCGCTGACCCCGGTCTCCTCGCGAGCCCGGCCACCGGCGGTCAGGGCAGCGCGGAACAGCCGGTTGAGGATCGGGCCGGTCGCCCCCTCGACCAGCGCCAGCTCGTAGGCGCGCTTCACCTGGCCCTGGATCTCGGCCTCGCCGACGATCATCGAGTCGAGGCCGGCGGTGACCCGGAAGAGGTGGCGTATCGCCTCGCCGGCCCGCTGGGAGTAGAGGTGGCCGAGCAGCTCGGTCGGCCTGATCTCGGCCTGGCGGGAAAGCACGCCGAGCGCCGCCGACTCCGCCTCGACCGGATCGGCGACGACCAGGTAGAGCTCGGTCCTGTTGCAGGTCGAGATCGCCGCCGCTTCACGCACCTGCTCGGAGGAGGTGAGCTCGCCGAGCACGCCGACCGCACGCCCCTCGGTCAGCGCCAGACGCTCGCGCAGCTCCAGCGGCGCGGTCTTGTGGGAGACGCCGAGGACAAGCAGCTCGGTCAGTTTCGCATCTCCTCGGCCACCGCCTGGACCTGGGGGTCGCGGTGCGGAGTCTCGGTGGTGTCGGCAGGTCCTGGCCCCGCCTCGCTGCGGCCGCGGCGCTGCTCGGCGTGATCGGCGAGCTCGCGCAGATCGCGCTCGATCCGCGCCAGCTTGACCGCCATGATCGCGACGTAGATGAGGATCAGCACCAGGAAGACCAGGTAGGCGGCGGCCACGTACTTCGACGCCTCTCCTGAAGGGAGCGCCGGGGCGAGGGCGAGCAGCGTTCCCATCAGCTCAGCTCGGGGGCCACCCGGGGGCGCCCCGAGGAGGTCTCCGCCCGGGGCGCGTCGAGCGCCCGACGCAGCCGCCTCACCTGGCCCGAGGCGCTCTTCGCGGTCAGCTCGAAGCGGACCAGGGTCACCCAGAGAAGCGCGATTCCGGCGAGCGAGACGAGGAAGGTCAGCATCATCGAAGCGGGGAGCCCGCCGCCGGTGGTGGCGAAAACGCGGGGGTGGACGAGGCTCTGGGCGAGGCGCACCGCGAGGAAGTTGAGAGGGACAAAGGCTCCCGCGGTGATCGCGAAGACCGAGGCGTAGCGGGCCTGGCGCTCGGGGTCCTCGATCGCGTAGCGGAACGGGTAGTAGGTGGCGTAGAGGAGGAAGACGATCAGGAAGCTGACCAGGGTCGGCTCGTCCCAGACCCACCAATGCCCCCAGGAGGCCTTGGCCCAGATCGAGCCGGTGATCAGGACCGCGACGCCGAAGATGATCGAGAGGTGGATGGCGACGTAGGAGCGGGCGTCGTAGCGGCGGTCGCCGGAGCGCAGGTGGAGGACCGCGTAGACGCCGCCGACCACGAACCCGACCAGCGCGGTGATCGCCAGCGGCACGTGCAGGTAGAAGATCTTCTGGATGAAGCCCTGGTCGGCGTCCATCGGCGCGTAGAAGAAGATCAGCGCCATCGCCGTCGCGATCACCGCGACGGTGGCTATCGAGAGTCGCTTTAGGCCGGTTCCATACATCGTCGTCGCTCGGATGAGGGAGCCCGCCGGGTCAATCTTCTAGCAGGAAGTCGAAGACCGCGTAACCGATCAGCCCGAACACCAGATCGTATAGACCGAGCACCGCGAGCCAGGTGCCGAAGCGGTCGAATGCAGGCCCGCCTGCTTCGAGCACCGGCTCCGAGGCGCCAGTCGCGGCGATCATCAGCGGAACGACAAGCGGCAACAGCACCAGCGGCACCAGCAGGTCCCGGGCCCTGGAGTTGACCGCCATCGAGGAGATCAGCGCCCCGGTCAGGGCGAGCCCGAGGTCGGCGAGCACCAGGACGAGGAGTAGGGGCGGGAGGGCCGCGGCCGAGCCGAGGAAGAAGAGGGCGAAGACTGGCACGGCGATCGCCTCGAGGACGAGCAGGTAGACCCCCAGCGCTACCGCCTTTGCGGCCAGCAGCACGGTGCGATCGATTGGCGCCAGGCGGATCGCGTCGAAGCCGCCCTCGTCGCGCTCGGCGACGAAGAGGCGGTTGACCCCGAGGATCGCCGCGAACAGCAGGGTCGCCCAGAGGACCCCGGCGGCGAGGCTGCCCGAAAGGCTGGTGCGGTCGAGGCTGAAGCGGAAGATGACGAAGGTGGTGATCGCGAACAGCGCCATCGCCGAGAGCGAGCGCAAGGTGCGCAGCTCGGTCCGCAGGTCCTTGGCGAGGATCGCGGCGAAGGCGTCGCGCGAGCGAGTCACGCGGGCGCCCCGGTGCTCGCCGCCCGGGCCCGCTCGGGGCCTAGCTCGCCGGCCGGGCCCTCGCTGAGTGGATGCCCGCCGTGGCCGAGGACGAGGGCGCGATCGGCACCGGGCAGGGCCCGCTCGGCGTCATGGGTGACCAGCACCCGGGTCCGGCCCGCGGCGGGGCCGATCAGGGTCCGGGCCAGCTCCCTTCCCTCGAGGTCGAGATTGGAGTCGGGCTCGTCGAGGAGCAGTAGCTCGGGCTCGTGCAGGACGCAGCGGCAGATCGCCAGCCGCTGACACATCCCCGCGGAGAGCGAGCCGACCCGGTCGGCGGCGCGGCGCTCCATTCCGACCGCTGCGAGCAGCGATGAGATCCGCTGATCGGCCTCGGTTGCGCCGAGACCGTGCAGACGGGCCTGAAAGCGAAGGTTCTCCCGTCCGCTGAGATCGCGGTAGAGCAGAGGGTCGTGACCGAGGTAGCCGATCCTGCCCCGCAGCCTCCAGGCGTCTGCCGGCAGCTGACAGCCGAGCACCCGGACCGCTCCCGAGGTCGGGCGCAGCAGGCTCGCGAGCACCCGCAGCAGGGTCGACTTGCCGGAGCCGTTGGGCCCGAGGACGACGAGGGACTCGCCCGCGGCGAGCTCGAGACCGAGCCCCTCCAGGGCGGTGCGCTCGCCATAGTCGCGGCGCAGACCGGCGATCGCGATCGCCGGCGCCGGGTTGGCTCGTTGCTCGTCCACGGCCGAATTGTCGCCGCTCCCGAGGCCCTGGTGGTGAATAGTCCCCTTCAGCGGGGGCCTTCGGCCTCGGGCAGACGTCCACGGCGCTTGCACCGGGCCCAGGGGCGCGGATAGCCTCGCCTGATCCCCCAGAGGAGGATCAGATGAGAGCTTTCCCTCGAAATCTCGCCGTGCTAGCCGCGCTTCTCGCGCTGGCCTCCGTCGCGCTCGCCTCCCCCGCCACCGGGACCCGGATGGTGAAGATCCGCTCGAAGGTGACCATCCAGAGCCACTCGCTGGTCTTCCACGGGAAGGTCCGTTCGTCGAACTCCGGGTGCAGGGAGGGACGAAAGGTGAAGCTGAAGCGGGTGGTCTCCGGCGGCCCCGATCAGGTGGTCGGCAGGGACAGCAGTGATTCCCGCGGTCGCTGGAGGATCACGCCGCAGGGCTCGGCCGGGATCTCGCTGGGACATTTTTACGCCCGGGTGAGGCTCTCCAGCCAGGGTGCCGCGGGGACGATCTTCGTCTGCCGCGCGGATCGCTCCAGGACGGTCGGCGCCGGCTCCTAGGCTTCTAGCGCCTCTTTCGCAGGGTCCTCGCGCCGACCCTGAGCAGCGGGCCGATGCCCTCCCGCAGGGCCTCGGCCCGCTCGCCGTTTCGCCCGTATAGCAGCCGGGCGGAGGTGCGTAGCGCGTCGCCGAGGCTGCGGTCATACGGGAACCACCAGAGGTCGCGGGTCAGCCCCGGCTCCCAGGTGACCAGCTTCACCTCGGTGCACTCATAGAAGCCGAACTTCGAGTGTGAGCGCCCCAGGCCCGAGCTCTTGATGCCGCCCCAGGAGCACTGGCAGGCGCCGTGGGTGAAGGAGTGATCGTTGATCCAGACCATTCCCGACTCGATCCGCCTCGACATCCGCTCGCCCTTCTGTCGGTCCCTGGTCCAGACCGAGGCGCCGAGGCCGAACTCCGAGTCATTGGCGAGGTGGATCGCCTCCTCCTCGTCACCGACCACGACGATCGGCAGCACCGGGCCGAAGATCTCCTCGCGCATGATTCGCATCTCGTGGGTGACGCCGCACAGCACGGTCGGGGCGATGAAGGAGCCGCTCAGGCCGGGCACCGTCACCGGTCCCCCGCAGAGGCGCTCGGCGCCGGAGGCGATCGCCTCGTCGACCAGCTCGCAGACCGTCTCGTACTGCTCGGTCGAAGTCATCGGACCGATCTCCGTGTCCCAGTCCAGCGGGTTGCCGACCTTCAGATCACCCGCGGCCCGGGCGAGCCCGGCAAGGAAGCGCTCGGCGACCTCCGCGACCACGTAGACGCGCTCGATCCCAGAGCAGGTCTGACCGGCGTTGGCGAAGCCCCCCCAGAGTGCCCCGGAGACGGCGTTGTCGAGGTTCGCGTCGGCGCAGACGATCATCGGGTCCTTTCCCCCGAGCTCGAGCACCGAGCCCTTCAGCCGCCGGGCGCAGGCCTCGCCGACCTTGCGGCCGACCTCGACCGAGCCGGTGAAGAAGATCTTGCCGGCGCTCGACTTGACCAGGGCGTCGCCGATCCGCCCGCCGCCGTGGACGGTCTGGATCAGTCCGTCCGGGAACCCCGCCCGCTCGAATATGCCCCGGATGCGATCGCCGAGCAGCGGGGTCAGGCTGGCCGGCTTCAGGACGACACCGTTGCCGGCCATCAGCGCGATCGCGACCTCACCGAAGGGGATTGACCAGGGGTAGTTCCAGGGGGCGATCACTCCGACTACGCCGATCGGCTCGAAGCTGAAGTGGCTGCGCTTGGTGAATAGGAAGGGTTGGGTGTAGCGGACCCGCTCGTCGGCGAGGATCTCCGGACCGGCGTCGGCGCACCAGTGCAGGGCGTCGATCGTCGGCAGCAGCTCCATCGTGTAGCACTCGTTGATCGGCTTGCCCTGCTCGGTCGCCAGCAGCTCCGCGAGCTCGTCGATGTCCTCGAGCAGCAC
>JBBRHQ010000061.1:0-12388 GCA_038222365.1 Solirubrobacterales bacterium | reverse complement strand
GTCGTCGTCGATGGCGGTCGCTACGGCGAGGATGACCTGATCGTGGCGATCGACGCCGGAGCCGAGGACGTCCAGCGCGACGGCGACATCCTCAAGGTGATCTCCGACCCCGGCAGCCTCGGCGCGGTCCGCGGCGCGCTGGAGCGGGAGGGGGTCGAGATCCAGTCCTCGGATCTGGCGATGGAGCCGAAGAGCACGGTCGAGCTCGGCGAGCCGGAGGCCGGATCTCTGCTGCGCCTGCTCGACGCCCTGGAGGAGCAGGACGACGTCGACGCGGTCCACGCGAACTTCGAAATCTCCGACGAGGCGATGGAGAAGGCCCTGGCCTGAGGGCGGAAGGCATCCGACCTTCCTCGCAGAATCCATTCACATGCAGATCGTGATGGGCATAGACCCCGGCGCCGCCAACCTCGGCTTCGGAGTCGTCCGGGTCGAGGGCGCTCACATGGTCGCGCTCGACGGCGGCGTGATCGAGACCACTCCCGAGCAGCCGATCGAGCGCCGCCTGGAGCGAATCCACCGCTCCCTCGCCGAGCTGATCGAGTGGCACGAGCCGCGGGCTCTGGCGCTCGAGGACGTCTATTTCGGCAAGAACGTGCGCTCGGCGATGACCGTCGGGCGGGCCAGCGGCGTGGCGATGGTCGCGGCCGCCCAGAGAGGGGTGCGCTGCTCCACCTACACGCCGCAGGAGATCAAGCTCTCGGTATGCGGCTCGGGAGCGGCCGGCAAGGACCAGGTGCAGCGAATGGTCGGCACCCTGCTCGGCCTGCCAGAGCCGCCCGTGCCCGATCACGCAGCCGACGCCCTCGCCGTGGCGATCTGCCACGGTGGGTCCTCGGGACGAAGGCAGGTCCTCGAGGAACTCGATCGGGCGGAGGAGCCTGGGCCGCTCAGAGAGCAGCTCGCCCGATGATCGCCGCGGTCCGCGGAGAGGTGCTGGTGCGGCGCCCCGATCACGTCGTCATTGACGCTGCCGGGGTCGGTTACCGCCTCGGCGTCTCATCTGAGACCCTGAAGGCGGTCCCGGCTACCGGGCGCGAGGCCTTCCTGCACGCCGAGCTGATCGCCCGCGACGACTCGCTTTCCCTCTACGGCTTCTCCTCCGAGGAGGAGCGCGACCTCTTCCGTGAGCTGATCTCTGTCAGCGGGGTCGGGCCCAAGGTCGCGATCGCGACCCTCTCCGGCGGCGCCGCCCGCGATCTGCTGCGAGCCATCGCCGCCGGGGATGCGAAACGCTTCCAGGCGGTGCCGGGAATCGGCAAGCGGACCGCGGAGCGGATAATCGTCGAGCTTCGCGAGAAGGTCGCCGGGGCGATGGAGGCCGAGGTCAGGGAGGACGGCGAGGGCGAGCCCGGCGCCCGCGCGCTTGCCCGCGACGGCCTCGTCAACCTCGGCTATGCGCCGCTTGAGGCCGAGCAGATGCTCGATCCACTCGAGGGCGACGATCCCGAGGAGCTGATCTCCGTCGCGCTGCGCCGGGCCGGCGAGTCGAAGTCGAGGGCCGCATGAGCAACACCCCCGAGATCGACGGCCAAAGGATCCGAACCCCGGGCATACCGCATCCCCCCACCAACCCCGGCACGCCCGGACGCGAAGCGGAGGACGTGCCGGGCAGTGATTCTGAGCCCGATGGGCAGGATGCTGAGCTCCGCGTGCATGATGCGCGCGCCGACGGCGCCGACGATGACCTCGATCGCTCGCTGCGGCCGCCGCGGCTGGCCGATTTCGTCAACCAGAGGCAGGTGACCGAGCAGCTCGAGCTGTTCATCGAGGCCGCCCGCCGGCGCGGCGAGCCGCTCGACCACGTCCTGCTCGCCGGGCCTCCCGGTCTCGGCAAGACCTCGCTGGCCTTCATCGTTGCCGCCGAGCTGGGGGTCCCGCTGGTGCAGACAGCCGGGCCGGCGCTGGAGCGCAAGGCCGACATCGCCGCCTTCCTCACCGCGCTCGAGCCGGGCAGCGTCTTCTTCATCGACGAGATCCACCGCCTCGGCCGCGCCGTGGAGGAGACCCTTTACCCGGCGATGGAGGATTCCCGCCTTCCGGTGGTGCTCGGCCAGGGCGCAGGCGCCCGCACCGTGACGCTTCCTCTGCCGCCATTCACCCTGATCGGGGCGACGACCCGCAGCGGGCTGCTGACCACGCCTTTGCGGGATCGCTTCGGCGTCTGTCACCGGCTCGAGCACTACAAACCTCAGCACCTGGCCGAGATCATCCTCCGCTCCGCCGGGATCCTCGACGTCGAGATCGACGCCGCCGGCGCAGCGACGATCGCAGAGCGCGCGCGCGGGACCCCACGGGTGGCCAATCGCCTGCTGAGGCGGGTGCGGGATTTCGCCCAGGTCAGGGGGGAGGGCCACGTCGACGCCGAGGTCGCGGGCGCGGCGCTCGAGATGTTCGAGGTGGACGACGCAGGCCTAGACCGCAGCGATCGCGGCCTGCTGGCGACAATCGCCGCGAAGTTCGGCGGAGGTCCGGTCGGGCTCTCGACCCTGGCGGTCGCGATCGGCGAGGAGCAGGACACGATCGAAGACGTCCTCGAGCCCTACCTGCTCCAGCAGGGCCTGCTGAAGCGGACCCCGCGGGGAAGGGTGCTGACCCGGCGCGCCTTCGAGCATCTCGACCTGCCCGTGCCCGAGGGTGCGGCGACGCTGTTCTGAGGCGGGGCGGCATTCCCGCCGCAGTTTGTAGCCTGTCTCCTCGATGCCCTTCTTTATCTGCCCCAACTGCGGGAACCGGGAGCTCAGCGGCGAGAGAACAGCGGGTTTCAGCGCCCGACCGAAGGGCTGCTCGAAGTGCGGCTTCGGGTTCGTCTTCGAGCTGCTCGACGACTACTACCCCGCTCCGAACGCCGCCTTTTTCGTCTGCGACGGGCAGGGGCGAGTGATCGACGCCGGCAAGGGCAGCTTCGAGCTGACTGGGCTGACCGACGAGGACGTGATCGGACGACCGGTCCGGGATGTTCTCGGCCTGCGCTGGGTCGAGGAGGGCGACGGCGGTGAGGCCGCCGACATCAACGGCGACGGCTCCACCGATCCGATCGAGACATCCCTGGAGTGGGGAGTGCGCTCGCTCGGCAAGCGCGTCTCGGTCAACGCAGAGGGCGACCTCCCGGCCGACGCCGTCGCCGACGTCTTCCCGGCCTACGACGACGATGGCGGCCTGCTGATCGTCCTCACCCCCGAGGGATAACAACCATGGGCGGCCGGCGCCGGCATCCGTTCATCCTCCTGTTCGTTCTCGGGCTGGTCGCAGTCTCGGCGCTGGTGATCGCCTCCAAGCCGACCAAGCTCGGCCTCGACCTGAAGGGAGGGGTCGAGCTGATCTACCAGGGGAAGCCCTCGGGCCAGGTCAAGGAGGTGAGCGGCGGTGACGTCGACCGCTCGATCACGATCATCCGCGAGCGGATCGACAAGCTCGGGGTCTCCGAGCCGGAGGTCTCCCGGCTCGGCAACACTGAGATCTCGGTAAGCCTCCCCGACGTCACCAACGCCCAGCGGGCGATCGACCAGGTGGGCACGACCGCCCAGCTCTACTTCTTCGACTGGGAGCCGAACCTGATCGGTGCCGAGAAGGCGATCGGCGGACACCCCGGGGTGAACCCGCCGAAGGCGGCGCTGAAGGCCTCCAACCAGCGCTGGCGGGACGCCGGGCGCGACCCGACCAAGCCGCTCGCCCAGCAGCTGGTCTTCTCAGGCGCCTACCCGAGCGCCTATGAGGCCGCGCAGCTCGCCGCCTCACAGCCGCCGCAGGCCTGTGAGGACTGCACCGCCCTGACCCCGCGCTACTACCTGTTCGAGCGGGCGTCGCCGCACAAGCTGATCGCCGGACCCGAGACCTCGGTCAAGGATCTCTATGTCAGCCCGACCGGGCAGAAGCGCCCCCACAACGGCCTCGTCATCAAGGTGCCGGTGGGGACGATCGTCGTCTCGGAATCGCCAACCGACTCCGACGGCAAGTCGGTGCCGCCCGAGGACTTCCCCCCCGGCTGGTACGCGCTTCGCGACCGGCCCTCGCTCTCGGGTACCGACATCACCGACCCGAAGCAGGGGTTCGACTCGACCTCCAACGCGCCCAACGTGACCTTCGGATTCAACGACAAGGGCCGCTCGGCGTTCCAGGACGTGACCAGGACGATCGCCCAGCGGGGCGCCAACAGCGCCGCGGCGGCAGGGGCGATCGGGTCGGTAACCGCCGATCAGGCCAGCGCCCTCTCGGGGCACTTCGCCGTGGTCCTCGACAACATCGTCAAGACCCGGCCGATCATCAACTTCCAGGAGAACCCGGACGGAATCGACGGCCGCACCGGCGCCCAGATCTCCGGCGGGTTCAAGGACATCGGCGAGGCCCAGGACCTGGCGACGACGCTGCAGATCGGCGCTCTGCCGATCAACCTGAAGCTGATCAGCCAGACGCAGGTCTCGGCGACCCTGGGGCAGCAGGCCCTCGACGAGGGAGTCAAGGCGGGGATCGTCGGCCTGATCGCGGTCGTCCTCTTCCTGCTGATCTTCTACCGCTTCCTCGGCCTGATCGCCTCGATCGCGCTGGGCGCCTACTCGGTGATCTTCTTTGCCCTGATCAAGCTGATCCCGATCACCCTGACGCTGCCGGGGATCGCCGGGTTGGTGCTGACCATCGGCGTAGCCGCCGACTCGAACATCGTCGTCTTCGAGCGGATCAAGGAGGAGGTGAGAGCGGGAAGATCGATGCCCTCGGCGATCGCCGCCGGCTACCGCCGGGGGATCGCGACGATCATCGACGCCAACGTCGTCACACTGCTGACCGCGTTCATCCTCTTCGTGCTCGCGACAGCGGGGGTCAAGGGCTTCGCCTTCACCCTCGGGGTCGGGACGATCGTCTCCCTGCTGACCGCCGTTGTCTTCACCCAGGCGCTGCTGGGCAGCATGTCCCGCAGCAGGTTCCTGCGCTCGCCGGGCATGCTCGGCGCCGCGGCGGAGGAACGAGTCCGCTGGCACTTCGACTTCATGCGAGCCAGCCGCTGGTTCTTCTCCGTCTCCGGGTGCATTCTGCTGATCGGCGCGCTCTCGCTGGCGACGAAGCAACTCAACTTCGGGATCGACTTCGAGTCGGGTACGCGGATCAAGGTGGCGTTGGTCAAGCCGACCGACGAGGACTCGGTCCGCAGCACCCTGAGCGCCGCCGGAATCGACGGCGAGGAGATCCAGAAGGTCTCCGACCCGGTGTTCGGAGACAACGTCTTCCAGATCCAGACCCGCCAGCTTCAGCCCGACCGGGTCAAGGACGCCCGCGCCGCGCTCGCCTCCACCTACCGGATAGCCACCGATGGCTTCGACAGCACCAGCGTCGGTCCGACCTTCGGCCAGCAGGTGGCGAACAGCGCCGTGCAGGCGCTGATCCTCTCGATCCTCGTGATCGGCGCCTATATCGCCTTCCGCTTCCAGCCGAAGTTCGCGATCCCGGTGCTGATCGCCCTGCTGCACGACATCCTGATCACCGCCGGGATCTACTCGCTGACCGGCCGCGAGGTGACCACGGGCACCGTCGCCGCCTTCCTGACCATCCTCGGATACTCGCTCTACGACACGATCATCGTCTTCGACCGAATACGCGAGAACCTGCCGCGGATGCCGCGGGCGGCGTTCTCCCAGATCGTCAACCGCTCGATGAGCGAGGTCCTGACGCGCTCGCTGGTGACCAGCGTCTCGACCCTTTTCGGGGTGGTGTCGCTGCTGATCTTCGGCGGAGTGATCCTCCAGGACTTCGCCTTCGCGATGCTGGTGGGGATCGCCTCCGGGACCTACTCGTCGATCTTCATCGCCTCCCCGGTGCTGAACGCCTGGAAGGAGCGCGAACCGGCCTACCGCCGCCGCCGGGCGCGGATCGAGCAGATCGACGGCACCGTGCCGGCATTCGCCGACGACATCGCGGTGGCGAAGCTGAGCGCCGATGAGGAGACCGACGAGCAGATCGACGCCGCAATCGCCGAGAAGCGGCGTGACGGAGCCGTGACGCCGCCGGGGGAGCTGGAGCCCGAGACCGAGTCCGAGGCGGAGGGAGAGGCCATCGCACCGGCCGCGCTGGCGGAGTCACCCGGCACCGACGGCCACGGCGACGACGCGCCCCCGGAGGCCGGCTCGCGCGGGGCGGAACGGGCGGCGCGCCGGGAGCGCCGCCAACAGCGAGGCGGCAGGCGCCGCAAGCACGGGAGGAATCGCTAGCCATGGCACTCCTGGTCTGGTTCACGATGGGCATCGCTCTCTGGCACTTCACCGTCTTCATGCCCGACCGTTTCTGGCAGGGCATCATCGGCGCCTTCCTCGGGGCGGTGATCGGCTCGGTGGTCTTCGGCGCGGTCGTTCAGGTGGCCAGCGGCAGAGGCATGGGGGACACCGACCTCGGCACCGCGCTGCTGGCGATCCCCGGCACGATCATCGGGCTGGGCGTGATCTACGCGATCGGCATCCGCCAGGAACGGCTCGAGTCCAGCTAGGTCCCGGCCAGGGGACCTCGCCGGAGAACGTCTCCGAGCGGGCGCCCGGGACCTTTGAACCGGCCATATCGCGGTCAAGAGGTCCAAGGTCGGCCGTGAACGCCGCAAACTCGGCCCTCCCAGGGGCCGAAAGCCGTCGGGGCCGGTTCTTAGCCTCGGGGTGTGGCTGGTTTGCCAAAGTCCTTCACGGCCGAGCCTTACTCCTACGAGGACGCGCGGGCCCTGAGCCACGGCCTCGGCCTCAGCGAGCCGGTGGCGATCGCGCTGGTGCGGCGCGGCTACCACTCCCCGGAGCAGGCGCGCCGCTTCCTCGAGGCCGACGAGTCACATCCCCATGGGGCCTTCGATTCGATCGGGGAGGTCTGCGCGCCCCTGCTGGCGGCGATCGAGCGCGGCGGCCTGATTACCGTGCACGGCGATTTCGACGTCGATGGCGTCTGCGCGACGGCGATCTCCGTCGGAGCCCTTCGCGACCTCGGGGCCCGCTGCGACTGGCTGATTCCCGACCGGGTCTCGGACGGCTACGGGCTCTCCGAGGCCGGCGTCGATGCGCTGGCGAGCCGCGGCACCGAGCTGATCCTCACCGTGGACTGCGCGATAACCGCGGTCGACGCCGTCGCCCACGCCAGGCAGCAGGGGATCGAGGTGGTCGTCACCGACCACCATCAGCCGGGCCCCGAGCTTCCCGACTGCCCGATCCTCCATCCCTCGCTCAGCGGCTACCCGTTCTCCGAGCTGTGCGGCGCGGCGGTCGCCTGGAAGCTGACCCAGGCGCTGCGCGAGGCGGCGGGCCACGACGCCGCCGAGGCTGACCGCGACCTCGACCTTCTCGCTCTGGCGACGGTCGCCGACGTGGTCCCGCTGCTCGGTGAGAACCGATCGCTGGTGCGCCGAGGGATCGAGCTGGCACGCCGCACCAGGCGCCCTGGAATGCGGGCGCTGATGGCGGTCTCCCACTGCGAGCCCTCGACCCTCGACGAGGGCGACCTGGCCTTCCGCCTGGCGCCTCGGATCAACGCCTCTGGCCGCCTCTACCGCGCCGATGCCGGAGTCGAGTTGATGCTCACCGATGATCACGATCGAGCCGGGTCGATTGCCGCCGAGCTCGATCGCGCCAATCTGGAGCGCCGAGAGACCGAGAGGGGGGTCGAGGGGGCCGCGAGCGCGGCGCTCTCCGAGCTTCCCGAGCGCCTCCGCGAGGGGGCCGCGATCGTCGTCGCGGGTCGCGGCTGGCATCCGGGCGTGGTCGGGATCGTCGCCTCGCGCCTCGCCGAGCGCCACCTGAAGCCGGCGATCGTAATCTCGATCGACGCCGAGGGCCGTGGGCGCGGATCGGGGCGCAGCGTGCCCGGTTACGACCTCCTGGAAGGGCTGCGGGCGTGCTCGGAGCACCTGCAGCGGTTCGGCGGTCACCGGGCCGCCGCCGGCCTCGAGATAGACCCGGAACGGATCGAGGCGTTCCGGGAGGCCTTCCTCTCCCATGCCGGCGCGGCGATCGGGCCCGGGGAGAAGGTTCGAACCGAGCGCATCGATGCCGTGGTCGGGGGAAGCGGGATCGGCCTCGAGCTGGCCGAGGAGCTGGAGCGGCTGGGCCCGTTCGGGGCCGGCAACCCCAACGTCAGCCTGCTGGTCCCGTCGGCGCGGATTCGCGACGTCCGCGGCATGGGGGAGGGGAAGCACTCGCGCTTCAACCTGCACAGCGGAGTCAACCGAGCTCTCACGGTGGCCTTCGGTCGTCCCTCGATCGCGGTCGGAGAGGATGAGCCGGTCGACGCTGCGGTGCGGCTTGAGGTCAACCAGTGGAACGGCGCGGTCGAGCCCCGGCTCGTCCTGCGCGAGATGTATCGGCTGGGCGGGGAGGACGCGGACTCGTCGGGTGCCGCATCAGAGCACCGCTGCGAGGTCTCCGAGGCGGAATGGTGGGAGCGTTTCGACGCGGAGGCGGCGAAGGCTCCCGGCGGGCGGGTGTCCGCTCCGAGAGCCGGCTCCGCCGAGCGTGAGCGGGTACGGCGGGGCGGCTCGGCCGCGGCGATCGTCGCCGAGCTGGTCTCCAGCGGCGACTCGGTGCTGGTGCTCTCGGCCGACGCATCGAGGCGTGCCGGGTTCGCCGCCGGCGCCGCCGGTCTGGCGCGGTTCGGGGCCGGAGCGCCGCTGATCGCCTGTGGACGCTGCCCGCTGGAGGCGATCGAGACGCTGCGGATCGCCCGCTCCGGGCGGCTGGCGATGGCGGACTACGAGGCCCTCGAGCTGGTCCCGGACCTCGCCGCCGATTACAGGCATGTGGTGCTCGTCGACCCCCCCGCCTCGCCAGGGCTGTTCGAGCTGGCCGGCGTCGGGGGCGGCCCGGGGCGCTACCTGCACCCGGTATGGGCCGATGCCGAGATCGACTTCGCCGTCTCGATCCTCGATGACGGCTACGGGCTGCGACGCTCGCTTCGATCGTTGTTCATCGACCTCCGGGCTGCCGGTCCCTGCCAGGGGGAGACACTGCGCGGCGCCCTGCGGGGTGGGGGGCGCCATCCCCGCAGCCCCGAGCTGGCTGCGCGATGCACCTCGGTGCTTGCCGAGCTGGAGGTCGCCTGGATCGAGGCGGAATCGGGCGTTCGGCGCCTCGGGGCCGTATCCTCGGAGGGGACAGATCTGGGGCGTTCGCCGGCCTTTCGAGCCTACGGCGCCCGTCACGAGGAGGGCACGAGATACCTCGAAAGTCTGAGAGATCCCTAGAGGGCTCCGAAGCGCAGACGGCGGCTTCGCCGAAGAAGGCCGCCCCCGGCGGCGCAGCGGGCGAGGCAGGGGTGGCGTCCCCCTCGGGCAATGGCGCCCCCGAGCCCGAGGACCGCAGCGGTCATACCAAGGTCGGCGCCCCGGTCAACGATCCGGGCGCGGCCCCGCTCGACGAGCAGACCCGGGGGCTGACCGAGGAGCAGCGGACGCTTCTCGGCGACCTTCTGGCGCTGGTCGGGGAGTTCGCCTCCTCGATCGACGGCGACCCGGGGGCGGTCAAGCCGATCGATCGGCTCGCGGTGGAGCGGGCCTTCGCCTTCGCCTGCGAGCGCCACGCCGACCAGATGCGGCGCTCCGGCGACGAGTTCATCACCCACCCGGTGGGCGTGGCGCGAATCTGCGCCGGGATGAGACTCGACACGGAGACCCTCTGCGCGGCGCTCCTCCACGACACGGTCGAGGACACCAGCGCCAGCCTCGAGGAGATCGACTCCGAGTTCGGCGAGGAGGTGGCGCAGCTGGTCGACGGGGTCACCAAGCTGACCGGGATCACCTTCGAGAGCCGCGACGAGCGCCAGGCGGAGAACTACCGCAAGATGATGGTCGCGATGGCGAGCGACGTCAGGGTGATCCTGATCAAGCTCGCGGATCGGCTCCACAACATGCGCACCCTCGGGGCGCTGCCCAAGCAGAAGCAGATCGCCAAGGCGCGGGAGACGGTCGAGATCTACGCCCCGCTCGCCCACCGCCTCGGGATCCACGCGATCAAGTGGGAGCTCGAGGATCTTGCCTTCGCCACGCTGCACCCACGCAAGTACGACGAAATCAAGCAGCTGGTGGCCCAGCAGCGAACCGAGCGCGAGAGATACGTCAAGGACGCGGGCCGCTTCCTCGCCGACGAGCTGAAGCAGGTTGGGATCGAGGCACAGATCTCAGGACGAGCCAAGCACTTCTACTCGATCTACACGAAGATGACCAAGAAGGGGCGCGAGTTCAACGAGATCCTCGACCTGACGGCGATGCGGGTGATCGTCGGCTCGGTCAAGGATTGCTACGGCGCGATCGGCGTCATCCACTCGCTCTGGAAACCTCTGCCGGGCCGTTTCAAGGACTTCGTGGCGATGCCGAAGGCCAACATGTACCAGGCGCTGCACACGACCGTGATCGGGCCGGAGGGCAAGCCGCTGGAGATCCAGATTCGCACCGCGGAGATGCACGAGCTGGCTGAGTTCGGGATCGCCGCCCACGTCGCCTACAAAGAAGGCGGACGGGGGGATCCGAGGCGCGAGAAGATGACCTGGCTGCGGCAGCTGGTCGAGGCCGAGGGCGAGCAGGATCCGGCCGAGTTCCTCGAGTCCCTGAAGGTCGATCTGTTCGAGGACGAGGTCTTCGTCTTCACCCCGAAGGGGGAGGTCAAGAACCTCTCGGGCGGCTCGACCCCCCTTGACTTCGCCTACGCCGTCCACACTGACGTCGGCCACCGCTGCGTCGGCTCCAAGGTCAACGGCAAGATCGTCCCGCTCCACTACCAGCTGAAGTCAGGAGACATAGTCGAGGTCCTGACCGCGAAGCGCGAGCGTGGGCCGTCCCGCGACTGGCTGAAGCTGGTCCGCACCAGCCGCGCGCGCAACAAGATCAGGGCCTGGTTCAAGGAGGAGCGCCGCGAGGACGCAGAGAGGCACGGGCGGGAGGTGCGCGAGCAGGCCCTGCGCAAGCGCAACCTGCCGATGCAGAAGCTGGCGATGTCGCCGCGGCTCGCCGACGTCTTGGGGGAGATGGGCTTCCGCAAGGCCACCGACTTCTACATCGCCCTGGGGCAGGGGAAGATCCCGGCGAAGACGGTCGCCAACAAGCTGATGCAAAGGCTGAAGGCGGGGGAGGCGGTCGAAGAGAAGGCCCCCCTGGGACTGGCCTCGGGCCGTGAGGACGCCGCGCGCCGGACCAAGGAGGCGTCGGACTTCGGGATCCAGGTGAAGGGGGTGGACGACGTCGCGGTGCGCCTCGCGAAGTGCTGCCGGCCGGTGCCGGGAGATCAGATCGTCGGCTACGTTTCGCTTGGAAGGGGAATCACCATCCACCGTGAGGACTGCCGCAACGTGAAGGCGCTGAAGAAGGCGCCGGAGCGATTCGTCGAGGTCAGCTGGGGAGGCGACAACGAGTCCTCCTACAGGGTCGAGCTGCAGGTCGACGCCTGGGACCGCACCCGTCTGCTCGAGGATCTCTCGCGGACTCTCGCGGAGGCAGGTATCAACATCCTCGAGGCGAGTTGCACGACCAAGCATCCGATGGTCAAGAACCGCTTCGTGGTCGAGGTCGGCGACACCCAGCAGCTGAAGCAGTGCATCTCGCGGATCCGCAACGTCGAGTCCGTCTTCGACGCCTACCGGGTCACGCCGACCGGCTGACGTCAGGCGCCGGATCGAACCCTACGAGGAATAGAGAGGCTGGCGGCCGATCGGCGAAATAGTATGAGTGGCCCAGTCACCGTGCGGAAAGGCGAGAGCGAGAGAAGCCGTGCCGCGGACCGTCAACGTCATCCTCGGCGAGATTAGCCTCAGGGCACTGCGGGGAGAGAGCAACTCGGAGTCGACCAGCCTCGGGCGTCCCCTGGCGCTGGCGATCCGCTACTACCTGACCGAGAAGGACACCTACGCGCCCGGCTGGGCCTACCCCCGCTTCCGACGTGAGCTGATCGAGGGAGAGGGGGTCCAGGTGCAGATCACCATCGACGACGCGCCCTGGGAGGCGCTGGAGCGCGAAGCCGACCGCCAGGGCGTCTCAGCCGAGCGGCTGGCCGAGCATGCGGCCCTCTACTTCGCCGCCCACCTCGAAACCGGCCGCATCGGGCGCAGCGTCCTCGACGACTGACCGGTGCTTGGCGCTAGGCGCCGGGGAAGACCACGGGAGCGGCGCCGAGCTCGACCAGGGCAGACTGGAGGGTGCGGCGGCCACGATGGTGAAGACCATGGACCGAGCTCTCCGTCTTGCCCAGCGCGTCGGCGATCTCGATCGGGGAGAGCCCGACGATATGGCGCAGGACCAGGACCTCCCGCTGCCCTTCGGGCAGCTCGTCCAGTGCCTGGTTGAGGTCGCTGACCCGCTCGGAGCTGATCTGCCCCTGGCCGGAGTCCCTGACCCGCACTTCCTCGGTGGGGATCGCCCTTCGGGCCCTCATCCGGTCGAGCGCGGCGTTTC
>JBBRHQ010000060.1:0-12521 GCA_038222365.1 Solirubrobacterales bacterium | reverse complement strand
TCGCCTCGACCTCGTCATATGCCTCAAGCCGACCTCCTCGCTGCATCCGATCGGGGCGATTGACCCGGGCGCCGCAGCAAGGCTGATCCTGCACCGCGCCACGGGGCGCCGCCTCGGCTATGAGGCGAAGAAGCTGCGGGCGGCGGGAACCGAGGTCGTCCTCGTGCAGCCGCTCGGCGAGGACCTGGAGGCGTTGGGCCTGAATCTGATGAGCACCAAGAACCGCGACCGGGTGATCGAAGTTGCCCGCCGCACGGTCGCATCGCAGCTGGAGCGACCCGAGAACCGCCAGCTGCTCGCCGAGCTTCCCTCCGGCAGCCGTCCCGAGCGGGTGCGCCGCCCGCCCGGCCCGCCATCGGAGTGGCCGCCCCTCGACCTGCTCCGGCCCCAGCCGATTCCCGCCGGCGGATGACCCACCATCAATCCACCCACGTCAAGGCCGCGGCAGGCAGCGGGTAGATCAGTAGGTCGCGAACCCCTTCAGGGTGACCTGACCGTTCTGCCCGTCGAGGGTGTTGTGGTCATGGGCCTCGAGGCCTGAGCCGCGGATCCCTCGGTAGGCGCCCGTGCCCGAGGCGAAGCAGGCGGTGCCGTCGAAGTTGATCTCCCCGCCGTCGATCGCCCAGTCCATCCAGAAGCGGCCGCTCGCCGACCCCGACGGGGACTTGATTCTGAAGGGCCCGCTGGCCTTCGAGCCGCGCAAGGTGACCAGCAGATCGATCGTGCCGGTGCCGAAGGGATCGCCCGAGATCGTGCCCTGGTCCTCGAGCATTCCCGGCGAGGGGCTGCCCACGTTGCGGGTCTTGCCGGTGATCGCGACCCGATGACGGGTCGGGTGCGCTGAGAACAGGCCGGCCGGCTCGCGCTGGTAGGTGTTGAGCAACTCGTCCTGGACGATCGTCGCCTTGCCCTTCGCCTTCAGGGTGAGGCCATGCCGCAGGCGGCGTGTCCGGAAGTGCCAGCCGCTCGGCAGCTCGAGGCGCTCGCCGAGGGACTTCAGCTGCCCGATTCGCAGCTCCGGGTCGCGGATCTGGGAATAGCTCTGCATCAGATAGCGCGCTCCGCAGGGGCCGATCAGCTCATAGACAAGACGGCCGCGCTTCCAGGTCCAGGTGTTGTCGCGGTTGATGGTCCGCTCCCTATACGGCGTCTGCACGAGGTCGGCGAGGTTCGAGATGGGGATGGTGGCGACCTTCTGCATCCGCAGCCCATGGAAGGAGCGCACCGGGCCGGGGACGGCCGCGGCCGAGTCCATCAGGAAGTGGCGGGGCCCGTTGAGGACGACCAGGAAGTCGCCCAGCTCGGCGGCCAGATCGCCGGCGTCGAAGCTCTCCCACCTCTCCGCAGGGCAGCGGTTCAGCTTGATCGTGTTCCAGACGGTTACCACCACCGCGGGAGGGGTCCCCTTGACCTCGATGATCTCGCAGTAACGGGCGTTGTGGAGGTGCCTGGCCTGCTCCGGCGCACTCGCCCCGGCGGCCGGCGCGAGGGCGCCGAGGACGGCAGCGGCGACAGCCAGCAGCCCGAGCCCCGCCCGGGGGAGAAATCTTGCTCCCAGCGCCCTCATCGCCACCAACCTACACTGTGTGTCACACAGTGTCAACACCGACCCGGGACTCTACGGTGCGCTGCCGATCGCGGCGATGATCGGCTGGAAGGCCGAGTAGCTCCGGGTCAGGGGCGGGGGGCCCCAGGTCTTCTGGGCGAGCACGGCGAGGCGCGGCAGAAGCCCCTCGGCGAGCTCGGAGTCGCTCAGGTCGGTGTTCTCCCAGGCGTTGATCTTCGATCCCAGCAGCCGGGGGTTCGAGGGGGAGACGAAGCTGGGGGGGAAGATCTCCTCGCCGGCGACCGTCGGGCCGGAGAACCGGTTGACGCTCCAAAACTCGTAGGCGGCGCGCATGTCCGGCTTGCCCTCGATCGGGCCGACATCGCCGGTGAAGTAGGTGGGGAACCAGCCGGCGTTGAGGACCCGGTGGCCGCCGGCGAGCAGCTTCCCCGGCCTCGGCGGAGTCAGGTCGGAGAGCGGCGAAGCGGGCGTCCACCACTCGGCCACCACGTCGGGGTTGACCTCTACCGCCTGGCCGTCGCCGAGCTCGTCGCTCCAGGCGCGCAGGGTCCTCCCCCGGGCGCCGACGAAGCGGTCGATCGAGTTGACGAAGCCGAGCAGCGCATCCTTCGCCGTCGCTCCGGCACCGTAATGCTGCTGCGCGTAGGCGGTCAGCTGTGGGTAGGTGGCCAGCTCGGAGTCGGGGAGGTACTCGTCGGCGCCGAGGTGCCAGTAGCGGTCGCGGAACAGCTGCATGTACTCGCCGATCACGCTTCGCGCGAAGCGCAGTGCGGAGGGATTGGTGACGTCCAGCCGGGTGGCTGCGGTGCCGCCCGGTTCGCCGGGCTTGCGCAGGGCCAGGCCCGGGTGCTCGGCGAGCAGCGCCCCCATGTGCCCCGGCATGTCGATCTCGGGGACGACCGTGACGTGGCGACGGCGCGCAAAGGTCAGCAGTGAGCGGACCTGCGACTTTCTCAGCGCCCCCGGCGAGGTCAGCTCGGGGTGGCGGTCACTTTCGATCCCCCAGCGCTGATCGTCGGTGAGGTGCAGATGCAGAAGGTTCAGCTTCAGGTAGGAGAGCTGGCGGATCTCGCGCCGGATCCAGTCCGCCCGGTAACGGCGCCTCCCGAGGTCGATCATCAAGCCGCGCTCGGAATAGACGGGGCGGTCCGCGATCAGGCCTCTGGGGACCGGGCTCGAGGCGCGCAGCAGCTGTACCAGCGTCTGGCCGCCGTAGAAGGCGCCGGCGGCGCGGCCGGCCTCGATCTCGAAGGCGCGGCCGACGCGCAGCCGATAGCCCTCGCGACCGAACTCCGATCGCCCCCCGATCTCGATCGCGACGTCGCCGCGCCGTGGGGGAGCGCCGCGCTTCACCCCCAGCGGCTGTCCGGTGATGCGGCCGAGGTCGCCGGCCAGGGTCCGCGCCTCACCGCGGCCGCCCCGGTCG
The DNA here is from genome assembly GCA_038222365.1 of Solirubrobacterales bacterium. Classification (GTDB taxonomy): domain Bacteria; phylum Actinomycetota; class Thermoleophilia; order Solirubrobacterales; family 70-9; genus JBBRHQ01. The sequence continues at coordinate 9,528 of JBBRHQ010000060.1, read as the reverse complement.
AAGACGACCCGGGCGTCGCCACGGAGGGAAAGGTGGCCCTCGCCGGCGCGGAAGTGTCGCAGCGCGGGAATCGTCACCGGCCGGTCGTCCTGGTTTGCCGCAGCGGGTGCCGGCGCCGCCGCGCAAGTGGCCACGGTGCAAGCGATCACCGCGAGGAGGATTCGAGCCATGCCTGATCCTAGGCCGCGGGAGGAACGGGCGCACGATTCCCGAATCAGTCAGCCGTGCCGGCCCGCCAGGTCACCCTCGCAGCGCTCGCCACCGCCGCCATCCTGGCGCTGGCGCCTACCGCCCCGGCGGCGACGATCCCCGTCAAGACCACCGCCGATCAGTTCGGCGCCGGAGCCGCCTGCTCGCTGCGCGAGGCGGTCAACGCCGCCAACCTCGACGCCCCCTTCGGCGGTTGCCCTGCCGGCACCGGCAATGACACGATCGTCGTTCCCAAGGGCAGCTTCCGCTTGACGCGGCCCGGGGCCGGCGACGACCTAGACCTCAGCGGCGACCTCGACGTGACGACCCAGTCGCTGTCGATCGTCCACCACGGTACCCGGCCCGCCGAGATCGACGCGCACGGCATCGACCGCGTCCTCGACGTGCTCCCGGGAGCCTTCCTGGTCAGGGTCTCCGGGCTGACTCTGAGGGGCGGATCGCTGACCAACGGCAGCGGCGGCGCGATCTCCAATACCTCCGCCGCGCTCGACCTGCGCAACTCGACCCTGCTCTCCAACCGGGCCGGCGGAGCGGGTGCGGGCGGGGGCCTCTACAGCTGCTGCGGCGCCACCACCATGCTGGAGAACGTGACCGTCGCCCGCAACCGCGCCGGCGCCGACGGCGGCGGCTACTACAACTGCTGCGGGGCGACCGACTTCCTCAACAATGTCACGGTCAGCGGCAACGTCGCCGACTTCGACGGCGGCGCGCCGACGCCGGGCAGCGGAGGAGGCCTCGCGGACTGCTGCGGGGGGCAGGTGACGATTTCGAACACGATCATTGCCGGCAACCGCGACGCATCGTCGAGCGGCGTGCCCGCCCCTGAATGCTTCCCCGATACTGGCAGCGGCGGGTCCCTGGTCTCCCGAGGCTTCAACCTCCTCGGCAAGACGGCGCTCTGCGCGATCGTCAAGCGGCGAGGCGACCGCTTCGGCCGCAAGCCCCACCTGCGAGCGCCGGCGCAGAACGGCGCAGCGGTGAAGACGATGGCACTGAGGAGAAGCAGCCCGGCGCTCGACGCCGGCGCCCGCGGCGGCGAGTTCGCCTGTCTCGGGGCGGACGCGCGCGGAGTGGCGCGCCCCCAGGGCCGCCGCTGCGACATCGGCGCCTACGAGCTGAAGAAGCGCCGCCGCTAGCCGCCGCTAGCGCTCGACGAATCGCCCGATCCGCGTTCTCTGCACCAGCTCCGAGGGCCCGCCACCGCCGCCGAAGGATCCCGGATCGACCAGCACCCTTCCGACCCGGTCGCGCACCTGGGTGACGATGTCGAAGGGGATCTCGTTGACCCGGTCGACCCCCCGCAGCCGGCCGACGATGTCATCGCGGATCCCGCGGAGCACGGTCGGCTCGTCGATCCGCCCGGGCAGCTTGCCCTGGGTCCAGAGCAGGCGCCGGCCGGCGGGATCCCAGGCGAACTCGGGGATGATCCAGCCGGCCCCGCCGGAATGGGTGAGCCGACGGACCGGCCCCTGCGGGCGGAAGCGGGTGTGCTCCGAGTTCCAATCGAGGTCGATCTGGTAGAGGTCGTCGGCCTGCTGGAAGACCGGCTTCAAGAAGCCTTCGCTGAAAACCTGGAGGACCAGCGCGTAGTCGTATCGGGCCGGGAGGTCGAGCAGGGTCGCCAAGTGGGTCCAGTTGTTAAAGGCGCCGGCGTGATCGCGGGTGGACATGAAGAGGACCCTCTTCATGTCGGGGGAGAAGATCCCCTGCTCATCCCAGGCGGGGTTGCGGGTGAGGCGCTGGGGACGGCAGGCGCCGTGGGCCGGGTCGCGCAGCCGGCAGAAGAACAGCTCGTTGTTGAGCGAGGTCCCGGTCGACTCGGTGTAGAGGAAGCCGGAGCCGTCGGGTGCCCACCACTGGGTCTCATACCAGTGGCCGTTCGGGGGACGAACGCGATGCTCGCCGACCAGCCTCGGACCCTGCCGGCCCTTGGGAAGGAAACGGGCGACGCGGATGTCCGACTTCCCGTTTCCTCCCTCTTCGGCGTTCCAGTTGAGCGCGGTCCAGACGATGTAGCGCCCGTCCGGCGACCAGTAAGCGTGAAAGTTGTCGTGGAACTCGCTGCTCGAGGTGAGGTTGGTTCGGCTGCTGCCGTCGCGCTTCATCACCCAGACGTCCGAGCCGATGCCCCCGAACCCGGGCGAACCGGCCCGGACCGCGTGACCGTGGAAGGAGTGGAAGAGGATCCAGTCGCCATGGGGCTGCACCACCGGGACCTGGTTGGGGCCGCTGAGGCCGCAGGTGAGGCACCGCTTCCCTCCCCCGCTCAGGTTGGAGCGGAACACCTGCCGATCTCCATCCTCGGTGGGCGCCTGGTAGACGACATGGCGCGAGTCGAGCCAGTCCGGAGCCTGGCCGATCGTGTAGGGGTTGGTCCTGACCGCAAAGCGCTCGCTGGGGCCCGGCCCCTCGGCGAGGGCCTCCGAGAGGCCGGCGATCACCACCACGGCAAGGGCCAGCGCGCCCACCTTGGTCCGTGTCCCCATCTGCCGTACCCGTCGGCTCGGCCTGCCTCTCCTTCCCACCTGCTCACCCCTCCGTCAACACGGTTGCCGCCGAGAGCATCTCAGCCTAGAGCCCGTGAAGAGATATGGTGTTGGCGCATGCAGGGGCGACGTTTTGCGATGGTCATCGTGGCGGGAGCGCTGCTCGCCTGCGCTGGACCGACGGCCGCCGGCGCCGCGCCTCGGGCAGCCCATGCGAAGGGCGGCATCCGTAACCTGCACGCCCCGTTCGCGGTCGGCAGACGCTCCTACACCTTCGTCGATCCGAGCCGGCCGACCTCGCCCAACGGCACCTACCCCGGGGCGCCGACCCGCACCCTGCAGACGATGCTCCTCTATCCGGCCAAGGGCGACCCGGCCGGACCGATCACCGACGATGCGAAGCCGATCCGGACGCGCAGGGGGCACCGCTTCCCGCTGATCGTCTTCTCCCACGGCTACGGGGCCAACGGGCCGGCCTACACCCTCGTGCTGGCCCGCTTCGTCAACCAGGGCTACGTCGTCGCCGCGCCGACCTTCCCGCTTTCCAGCGGAGGCGCCCCCGGGGGCCCGAAGGGGGGCGACTACATCAACCAGCCGGCCGACGTCAGCTTCGTGCTGACCCGGGTGCTGCGGCTGGCGCGCCGCGGCCACGGGCTGCGGCGGACGGTCGACAGGCACGAGATCGGCGTCGCCGGCCACTCGCTCGGCGCGATCACCACGCTTGGCGTGGCGGCCAACAGCTGCTGCCTCGACCCTCGCATCGACGCGGCAAGCGAGTGGTCCGGTGCGCTGCTGCCGTTCCCGGGCGGCAGCCTCTTCCCGAAGCGGACCCCGCCGTTCCTCTTCGTGCACGGCGAGGCCGACGGAACCCTCCCCTACAGCGGCAGCGCTGCGGGCTACGCCCAGGCTGCGGCACCGAAGGCGTTCCTGACGCTCGAGGACGCTCCCCACGTCTTCTTCTACGGGAACTGGTTGCAGCCATTCGTCGACACGACGACAGATTTCTTCGACGGCTTCCTGAAGGGCAAGCGCAGGGCACTCGGGCGGATGGCCGCCGACGGCAACGTCCCCGACGCCGCCTCGCTGCAGCAGGACCTCGGCTAGCGGGGACACGCCCGGCCGGGCCGCTTGCTAATAGTGCCGGTGGTGTCCTCCCGCGACCTCGCCGATCCGCGCCCACACTCCTCCCCGGCTGACGCCGAGGAGCTCTCCGCGGCCGCGATCAGGACGATTCGCGGGCTCAGCGTCGACGCCGTGGAGGCCGCCGGCTCCGGCCACCCCGGCCTGCCGCTGGCGATGGCGCCCGCCGCCTACCTGCTCTATGCCCGGATCATCGCCCACGATCCCTCCGACCCCGCCTGGCCCGATCGCGATCGCTTCGTGCTCTCCGCCGGCCACGGCTCGGCGCTTCTCTACTCGGTCCTTCACCTCGCCGGCTACGACCTGCCGCTGGAGGAGCTGCGGCGCTTTCGCCAGTGGGGCTCGGCGACCCCCGGACATCCCGAGCGCGGCCCCGAGACCCCGGGGGTCGAGACGACCACCGGGCCGCTCGGACAGGGCTTCGCCAACGGCGTCGGGATGGCGATGGCCGAGCGATTCCTGCGCGAGCGCTACGGGGCCGATCTGATGGACCACCGGATCTACGGCATCTGCTCGGACGGCGACCTGATGGAGGGAGTCGGGTCGGAGGCCGCCTCGCTGGCGGGCCACCTCGGGCTGGGGCGGATCGTCTACATCTACGACGACAACCGGATCACGATCGACGGCGCGACCGATCTGTCCTTCTCGAGCGAAGACGTCGAGGCGCGTTTCCGGGCCTACGGCTGGCAGACGCTCTCGGTCGAGGATGCCAACGACCTCTCTTCCCTGGAGGGGTCGCTGCGGGTAGCGGCCGAGGAGGAGGAGCGGCCCTCCCTGGTCAGGGTGCGCTCGGTGATCGGTTGGCCCTCCCCGAACAAGGCCGGCACGGCCGGCGTGCACGGCTCGCCGTTGGGCGCCGAGGAGGCGCGGGAGACCAAGCTGGCGCTCGGCCTCGATCCCGAGGCGACCTTCGAGGTGCCCGAGGAAGCCCTGGCGGCGTTCGCCGGGGCGCGGGAGCGGGGCGAGGATGCCAATCGCTCCTGGCGCGAGCGGCTGGCCGCGTGGCGCTCCGCCCAGCCTCGCGCGGCGGCCGGGTGGGATGCCGCCTGGGCCGGCAGGCCGAGCGGCGACGTCGGATCGCGCTTGCCGAGCTTCGAGGGTCCGAAGACCTCGACCCGGAGTGCCGCCGGAAAGACGATGCAGGCTTTCGCGGACCTGGTACCGACGATGGTCGGCGGCTCAGCCGATCTGGCCAGCTCGACCAAGACCGAGTTTGCCGACGACATCGACTACAGCCGGGCAGCCGCCGGGCGGAACGTCCACTGGGGGGTGCGCGAGCACGCGATGGGCGCCGCCGTCAACGGGCTTGCCCTACACGGCGGGATCGTCAGGCCCTACGGGTCGACCTTCCTCGTCTTCTCCGATTACATGCGACCGGCGATCCGGCTCTCGGCGATCATGGGTTTGCCGGTCGCCTGGGTCTTCTCGCACGACTCGATCGGGGTTGGCGAGGACGGTCCGACCCACCAACCGATCGAGCACTATGCGGCGCTGAGGGCGATTCCCGGCCTCACCGTGATCCGACCCGCCGACGCCGCCGAGGCGGCGCAGGCCTGGCGGCTGACCCTGGAGGAGCTGGACGGACCCGTCTGCCTGCTGCTGACCCGCCAGGACCTGCCGGTCCTCGACCGCGGCGAGCTGGCCGCGGCCGAGGGCCTCAGCCGCGGCGGATACGTCCTCGCCGCGGCGGGCGGGGAACCGGGGGCGGTGATCGTCGCCACCGGCTCCGAGGTATCTGTGGCGCTGCAGGCGAGAGAGCTGCTTGCCGCCGACGGGATCGCCGCCGCGGTCGTCTCGATGCCCTCCTGGGAGCTGTTTGAGGCGCAGCCCGAGGACTACCGTCGCGAGGTTCTGCCCGAGGGGGTGGCGACCGTCTCGGTCGAGGCGGGCGTCCCGCAGGGATGGGAGCGCTACGCCGGAAGCTCCGTCGCCCTGCGGAGGTTCGGCGCCAGCGCGCCCGCGGCGGAGGTCTTCGAGCGGCTCGGGATAACCGCCGAGGCGGTCGCCGGCGCGGTTCGCTCGGCGCTCTAGCCGGCCTGGACCTCCGAAACAAGAGAGCCCCCGCCAGGGCGGGGGCTCTCCGCGGCGGGCCTCAGGGACGGGGCCCGTCGGTTCGGTGGGGGACCGGGCTCAGCCGGTGGTCACCGTCGCGGTGACGTGACCGAGCAGCGCGCCGGCGCTGACGATGTGCCCGCCGGCGACGTGGTTTATCCGCCGAGCGGCCTTGCGGCTGAGGCGCAGGTTGGCCTCGGCGGTGCCGCTGGCGAGGTCGGCGCTGCGGTCGGTGAGGCGCGCGATCCGCACCCGGTGATCGCGGACCTTGGCGCTGAGGAAGGCGCCCTTGCCGCGGTTGACGGCGACCAGGCGGTGCAGCCTCAGGGAGCGATCGCCCTTGGAGAACCTGACGCCGCCCTTGGTGACCAGCACGCCGTGCAGGTTCTTCGTGTTGACCAGGCCCGCGACGATCGGCAGGCTCAGGTTGCCCGCGCCATCGAGCGTCGCCGCCCCGGTCGCCTCGACCGCGACCCCGTGGTCGGTCAGGAACTGGGTCAGCTGGGACGAGGGCGCGATCGTCGCCTCATCTCCGGTGACCCTGACCACCTTGGCCTGCGCAGATGACGCGACCAGCGCGAACATCGCGAGGGCGAGGAGAGCGGCTCCGACGGTGATCCGCCAGGCCCGCGGCCTCTTCAAAGCATGCTGCATATCTTCCTCCTTCTCGGTTTCCGGTCCCGTTCCTAAGCGCTCCCAGGCGGAAGCTCTCCCCAGCAAACCCGCCGCTCGGCACCGAGACAAGAGACCCGGGGGCTAATCGCAGGTGTCTACACCTGGGTGTGTGCCTGGAATGGCTGCTAAGAGCGGGCCTGCTCGACGCCCCGGAGGGTCTCGACCACCAGCTCGCCGATCCTCTCCAGGTCGTATCCGCCCTCCTGGATCAGGACGGTCGGCAGGTCGAGGGAGCCGAGCGCGCGGCCGGCGTCGCGGTAGCCGGCGCCGCTGACCTCGAGCGGGCTCTCCGGGTCCTCCGCGGCGGCGTCCACGCCCAGCGCCACCACCAGGCTGCGGGCTTCCCCGACCTGCGCCCATGCGGCGAGCTCCGCGAGCGCCTCGAGCCACGGTCCGTCGCCGCAGCCGGGCGCCAGGGGAATGTTGCGGTTGGCTCCCTCCCCCTCCCCGGCGCCGACCTCGCCCGCGAAGCCGGCGTAATGGGGGAACCAGCCGGCGCCGGGATCGACGTGGATCGAGCCGGTGAGAACCTCGGGCTCGGCGTAGAAGATCGACTGGGTGCCGTTGCCGTGGTGGGCGTCGATGTCGATCACCGCCACCGGGCCATGGTCCGCGTCACGCAGGCGCGCAGCCGCCACGGCGCCGTTGTTGAGGTAGCAGGAGCCGCCGAAGGCGGAGCGGGTCGCGTGGTGCCCCGGGGGCCGGCAGCAGGCGTATGTGGCCGGTTCGCCGCCCGCCACGAGATCGGCCGCGGCCAGTGCGGCGCCGGCGGCCGCCAGGGCGGCCTCCCAGGTGCCCGGGCCGATCAGGGTCATCGTGTCGTAGGCGAAGCGCCCCGCTCTGGCCGCAGGCGCAACCGGTTCGCGGATCGGCAGATCGCCGAGCAGCCCCGGGTGGGGGAAGAGGTAGGGGACGACGCGGTCCTGGCCGGGATCGGTGTCCAGGCCGGAACCCTGCCACTCCTCCCAGGCCGCGGAGAGGTAGTCGAGGAGCGCACGGTCATGTACGGCGAGCAGGTCCTCGATGGCGGCGGGCTCGGCTTCGAGCATTCCGGCGCCCTCCGCTTCGAGCGCTTCGCGGATCCGGTCGGCGCGGGCCGGCAGCTCGGTGCCGGGGGTGCGAACCCCGACCCATACCTCGCCCCCGGGCTCGTGCAGCCGGACGCGGTCGCTCCACACAGCCGGGATCGTCAATTCCACCGGACGAGGTTAAGGGGGTACCCGGAATAACTTGCGGCGGCTTCGCCGCCTTACATGCATGTGCCGGCGCTAACCCGCGCCGACCTATTGCAAATGGTGAACGGTCCTTATAGCTTCTAACGAGCGTTCATGAAGAGCGAGCTGAACGGGGAGATCAAGCAGAGGGTCGGCGCCGATCGGGTGCTCGAGCCGCCCGGCGTCCTGCCCCAGCCGGCTGAGCGGCTCGACCCCTCCGGGCCGATGCGCCCCTTCGAGTTCGAGGTCGCGGTCGAGCGTCTCTACCTCGACTCGACCTCCTATCGGCAGATCCGCGAGCGATGCGGGGGCGCGCCGGATGCGATGGCCGAGCGGATCCTCGAGATCGTCGCGGACCGCGGAAAGATGCACAATCCCGAGACCGACTCCGGCGGCGTTCTGCTGGGAACCGTCGCGGCGACCGGGGAGCGCCTCGCCTCGCCCCCGCCGATCGGCGCGCGCATCGTCACCCTGGCCTCGCTCACCCTGACCCCGCTCCGGCTCGAGCGGATCACCGGGCTCGACCCCGCCTCGCCGCAGGTCGAGGCCTCCGGAACCGCCTACGTCTGCGACCGCGCCCCGTGGGGGCCGGTGCCGGGCGACCTGCCGCTTCGGACCGTGCTCGAGGTCTACGACGTCTACACCGCCGCCTCCCACACGCGTCAGCTGGCGCCGGAGTCGGGGACGGTATGCATCCTCGGGGCCGGGCACGGCGGCAAGCTGGCGATGGTCGCGGCGAGGGAGGCGATGGACGGCGGCGGCACGGTGGTCGCCATCGACGTCGACCCCGAGGCGATCGAGCTGGCCAGCCGCCTCGGGCTTTGCGACATCGGGGTGGTCGCGGACCTCCGCGACCCGCTCGCCGCGATCGAGGCGCTGCGCCGCGCCCGCGCCCCCGCCGCCGACCTCACCGTCTCGGTCGTCAATGCGGGCGGCTGCGAGCCGACGGCGATCATGCTCACCGCCGAGGGTGGGACGGTCCTCTTCCTCTCGATGGCGACCAGGTTCTCGACCGTCGCCCTGGTCGGCGACGGGCTCTCCTCGGACGCGCGGATGGTCGTCGGCAGCGGCTACACCTCCGACCTCGGCTCCTACGCGCTCGACCTGGTGCGCCGCACCCCGGAGCTGCGCGAGGCGCTCGGTGCACCGGTGGAAGAGGCGGCGTGAACGAGCACTCCGGACACCGGGTGCAGATGCGCTGGCGCGACCTCGACGGCCTCGGCCACGTCAACCACACCGTCGTCCTCACCTACCTGGAGGAGGGGCGCGACGCCTTCCTCGCCGAGCGCGGAGTGCGGCGCGATGAGTACGTGGTCGGCCGCTGCTCGGTCAGCTTCAACGGGGAGATCGATCCCGCCTTCGGCTCGGTGACGGTCCAGTGCGCGGTCCGCGAGCTGGGCCGCTCGAGCCTGACGACCAGCGAGCGCATCCTCGATGACGACGGCCGGGTCGTGGTCGAGGCCGAGTTCGGGCTGGTGCTGTGGAATCCCGCCCAGCGCGAGTCGCGGCTGATCACCGACGAGGAGCGCGCCGCGCTGCGGGGAGTCGAGGAGGCCGCCGGATGAGTGAATGGAACAGCAATCCCGTCGTCCTCACCGTCGCGGTCACCGGCGCCGACGTGTTTCGCGAGAACAACCCGAACATTCCCTATACGACGCAGGAGATCGCGGATTCCGCGATCGGGGCCAACGCCGCCGGGGCGACGGTGGCACACCTCCACGTCCGCGAGGACGACGGTACCCCGAGCGGGC
>JBBRHQ010000059.1:0-12577 GCA_038222365.1 Solirubrobacterales bacterium | reverse complement strand
GACACGGAGACCCCGGGTGGATTCGGACCGGTCAGCCTCGGAGGGAAGCTCATCAGTGCGGTCGGCGACCTCTCGCTGAGGGTGGGAGTCAGCCATGCCCGCGCCCAAGTTGGTGAGCGGATCGCCCTGGTTGCGAAGCTGCGGGACGCCGGCCCCGACCCGGTGCCCGCCGTCGTGGTCGGGCTTAGGCTGCCCCGGAAGCTCTCGCTGAGCTCGGCCGAGCCGGGCAAGGGCACCTACAACCGTCGTCGCGGCAGGTGGAAGTCGGGCAAGATCGGCGCCGGGAGGACGATCCGGCTGAAGCTGGTGGTCAGGGTGCGGCACCGGGGACCGATCGCGGGCTCGGCGTCTGTGAGGGCCGCTGGCGCCCCCGACCCCGACTCAAAGCCCGGCAATGGAGCGGGCGAGGACGACTCCGCCCGTTTCCGGGTCAAAGCGTTGAGCAAGAACGGTCACTAGATTCAGGGCTCTTGAGCTCCGAGGCATACGACGTGATCGGCCGCGGCTACTCGGCGGCGAGACGGGCCGACCCGAGGATCGAGGCGCGCCTCAGGGCGGCCCTGGGAGACGCCGGCAGCGTCGTCAACGTCGGTGCCGGAGCCGGGTCATATGAGCCCGCGGATCTCGAGGTGATCGCGGTCGAGCCCTCGAGCGCGATGATCGCGCAGCGGCCGCCGACCGCGACGCGGGCGCTACGCGCCTCGGCCGAGCGCCTGCCGCTCGAGGACCAATCGGTCGATGCCGCGATGGCGATCCTGACTATCCAGCATTGGCAGGACCTTCGTGCCGGGATTGCCGAGATGCTCCGGGTGGCGAGGCGGCGGATCGTCATCCTCACTTTCGATCCCGACTACATGCAGACCTGGTGGATCAGCGAATACGCCCCCGAGATTGGCGACGATGATCTAAACAGGTTCCCCCCGCCGGCTCTGCTGCTCGAATGGCTCGAGGGCGGGGAGGCGGAGCCGGTCGAGGTGCCGACCGACTGCACCGACCTGTTCCTCGGAGCGCTGTGGGCGCGGCCCGAGCTGCTGCTGGACGCGAGCGTTCGCGGATCGAACTCCGGTTTCGCGAGGCTGGACTCGAAGATGGAGGAGCGAGCGGTGGCGCGGCTCCGCGCCGACCTCGAGTCCGGCGAGTGGGACCGGCGCCACGGCGAGCTGCGCCGGCGAGCCAGCCTCGACGTCGGGGTCCGGTTGGTGGTCTCCGAGCTGATCTAGCCCGGCTCCACCGGTCGCGGCCAGCGCAGGTTCTGCGGCGCCGCGCGCATCCGCAATATCCGCGCCGGGACGCCCCCGACAACCGCGTTCGCCGGGACGTCCTTGGTCACCACCGAGTTTGTGCCGATGATCGAGTTGTCTCCGACCCGGACGCCGCGCAGGATGCAGGCGCCGTAGCCGATCCAGACGTTGGAGCCGACCTCGACGTCGCGCTTGTAGATGCCCTGCCGGCGGATTGCGGTCTCGACGTCGACAACTCCGTGATCGAAGTCGATCAACATCACCCGGTCCGCGATCACACATTGCTCCCCGATCCGCACCCGCCGGTAGGCGGAGATCGTGCATTCCTGGCCGAGGACGGTCTTCTCGCCGATCTCGACCACACCCTCGTGGCAGCGGATCTTGGTCCGGTCGCCGAGCCAGACGAAGCGGCCGAACTCGAGCCGGCCGCGACGGCCGATCTGGATCGCCAGGCCGCGGCCGAAGAAGACCATCCCGGCGGTGCTCCAGCGCCACCCGGCGGGCGTCAGCAGGCGTCGCCAGAGGTAGCGCCAAAGGAGCAACCCGTACTTGGGCGTGAGCATCCGGTTGGAGGCGAGAAATCGCAGGCGGCCCATCGCGGCGTGACTCTAGACTGAGCGCGGCATGGCCGACGTCACCGAATCAGCCTCGCTGGCAGGTCGCCTGGTGGGCGGCGACAAGCGTGCCCTGGCCCGGGCGATCACCCTGATCGAGTCCAACGATCCCGCCGGCTGGGAGCTGGTGCGCGAGGTGTACCCGCGCACCGGCGCCGCGCGGATCATCGGCTTCACCGGCCCGCCCGGGGTCGGTAAGAGCACCCTGATCGGGGCGCTGACCGCCGAGCTGCGAAAGGCCGAGCGCGAGGTCGCGGTGCTCTCGATCGATCCCTCCAGCCCGTTCACCCGTGGGGCCCTGCTCGGCGACCGGATTCGGCTCTCCGACCACTTCCTCGATCCCGGCGTGTTCATCCGCTCGATGGCCTCCCGGGGGGCGCTCGGCGGCCTCTCGGAGGCGGCGCTCCAGGTGGCGCTGGTGATGGACGCCGCCGGCAAGGACGACGTCCTGATCGAGACGGTCGGGGTCGGTCAGGCGGAGATCGACATCGTCGACCATGCCGACACGATCGTCCTGGTGCTGATGCCCGGCTCCGGCGACTCGATCCAGGCGCTGAAGGCCGGGGTGATGGAGATCCCCGACGTGATCGTCATCAACAAGGCCGATCATCCGATGACCGACACGATGGTGCGCGAGGTCCGCGGCGTGCTCACACTCGCCCACGATCCGGGAGGGTGGCAGGTGCCGATCCTGCGGACCGAGGCGACCCGGGGCGAGGGGGCCGGGGAGCTGAAGGAGAAGATCGACGAGCACCGGGCCCTGATCGAGGCCGAGGGGACCCTCGAGCAGCGGCGGGCGCGCAACCTGCGAAACGAGGTGCTGGGGATCGCCGCCTCGCGGCTTCACCGGCACCTCGAGGAGTCGGTGGCCGACGACGACGGCGTCGCCTCGCTGCTCGACCGCGTCGTGAGGCGCGAGCTCGACCCGGCGAGTGCCGCCGGTGAGTTGCTCGAGCGCCAGGGCGATGGCTGAGACGGGTCCCGCGCCGGGGGGTCGCCAGCTCCCCTCGCTCGAGCAGGCGCTCTCCTGGATCGACGACGGGATCGACGACATCGGTGGTTCCGGCGTCGCCCGGGTGCAGGTGATCTTCGTCGACGCCGCCGGCGGCGAGCCCGTCTGGGTGATCGCAAAGCTCGGCCGCTTCGGCAAGGCGGTGGCGATCCCGATCCACGACTGCGCCGCGGTCGCCGGGCGGGTCTGGATCCCGCACCGGCGCGAGGTCGTCCGCGGCGCTCCCAGCGTCGATCCCCAGCAGCCCTTCGCGCGCGAGCACGAGCTGGCGATCTGCGCCCACTACGGGATCCACGAGGGGCACGGGCGCGCCTCCGTGGTCGCCTCGCGCGCGCCGGAAGCGGTCACCGCCAAGCCCGCCGAGGCGCCGGCGGAGCCAGACTGATCAGCAGCCGAGCGCGCGCGCGATCACCATCTGCTGCACCTCGTCGGTGCCCTCGCCGATCGTGAGGATCTTGGCGTCGCGATAGAAGCGGCAGACGGGGTACTCCTCGATGTAGCCGTAGCCGCCGTGGATCTGGACCGCCTCCTCCGCCGCCCTGACCGCGAGGCGGCCGGTGATCAGCTTCGCCTGGGCCGCTGTGAGGGTGAACGACTGCCCGGCGTCCTTTTCGAGGGCGGCCCTGTGGGTGAGCAGGCGGGAGGCCTCGATCTGCGCCGAGAGGTCGGCGATCTTCGCCTGGATCGCCTGGAAGCTGGCGATCGGCTTGCCGAAGGCGCGGCGCTCCTTCGCGTAGGCGATCGCCTCGTCGAGAGCTCCCTGGGCGAGGCCGACCGCCATCGCGGCGACTCCGATCCGCCCGCCGTCGAGGATGTGGAGGAAGTTCTTAAACCCCTCGCCCTGGCGCCCCAGCAGGTTCGCTTCCGGGACCCGGCAGGAATCGAAGCTGAGCGGCCGGGTGTCGGAGGCGTTCCATCCCATCTTCCGGTAGGGCTCTCCCGGCTCGAAACCCGGGGTCCCGTTGGGCACGATGATGTTGGAGATCTCACGCAGCCCGTTCTGGCCGGTCACCGCGGTGATCGTCACGCAGCCGGAGATATCGGTGCCCGAGTTGGTGATGAACTGCTTGGCGCCGTCGATCACCCACTCGCCCTGCTCGAGCCTGCCGGTGGTCCGGGTCGCGCCGGCGTCCGAGCCGGCCTCCGGTTCGGTCAGGCCGAAGGCGGCGAGCCGCTCGCCGGTGCAGAGCCGCGGCAGCCACTCGCTTTTCTGCTCATCGGTCCCCCAGAGGTGGATCGGCATCGTCCCCAATGAGGTGTGTGCGGCCATCGTGATGCAGACCGAGGAGTCCACCCGGGCCAGCTCCTCGACCGCCAGCGCGTAGGCGAGGGTGTCGGCGCCGCCGCCCCCGTACTCCTCGGGGAAGGGGATGCCCATCAGCCCCAATTCGCCCATTTTGGCGACGATCTCATAGGGGAACGCCTTGGTCCGGTCGAGCTCCTCGGCGACCGGCGCGACCTCGGCCCGGGCGAACTCCCGAACCGTGTCCCGCAGCAGCCGTTGTTCGTCGCTCAGCTCGAAATCCATGATCAGGCCGCCGCCGCCGCGAGCGCCTCTTTCTTGCTCTGGTAGAGGGTCACCCGCCTGACGAGGCCATCGTCGAACTCGAAAACCTGGGCTCCGCGGCCGGAGATCTCGATCCCACTGCCTCGGCCGACCACCCGAACGCCGCCAACCCTGACCAGCCGCTCTCCGACCGGGATCCACTCTTCGGCGAAGTACTCGACTTCTCGAAACACCGTGATCACCTCCGTGACGAACTCGTGGGCGCCGGCGTGGCCCTCGTATGAACCCTGATAGGGCCCTTTCGAGCGCGTCCAGTCGAGGTCCACGTCGGGATGCGTGAACTCGAGCGCGGCCTCGAGGTCACCCGATTCGATCGCGGCATAGAGCTGCTCGGCGACCCCGATCCGCGGGTCTTCCGGTCGTCCGTCGCTCAAAGCTGCAGGGACTTCACCTGGAGCATCTCCTCGATCCCGTAGCGGCCGTTTTCGCGGCCATGGCCGGATTGCTTGTATCCGCCGAAGGGGGCGAGCGGGTTGTAGGTGCCGCCATTGATCTCGATCTGGCCGGTGCGGATGCGGCGGGCAATCTCGACCGCCCGCTCCTCGCTTCCCGACCAGACCCCGCCGGCGAGCCCGTAGCTGCTGTCGTTGGCGATCCGCACCGCGTCGGCCTCGTCCTCGTAGGGCTGGATCGCCAGCACCGGCCCGAAGATCTCCTCCTGGGCGATCGTCATCTCCGGGGTGACCTCGCTGAACACGGTCGGGCGCACGAAGAAGCCGCGGTCGAGCCCCTCGGGGGCCTCGGCGCCGCCGGTGAGGAGCTTGGCGCCCTCCTCGGTGCCCTTGGCGATGTAGCCGCGGACCCGCTCGCGCTGCGCATCGGAGACGAGCGGGCCGAGCCGCGTCCCCGGGTCGAAGGGATCTCCGGGGGTGAAGGACTCGGCGGTCGCAGCGGCGATCTCCTCGACCGCACCGAGCTGTTCGCGGGGGACGAGCATCCGGGTCAGCGCGCTACAGGTCTGGCCGGAGTTGAGGAAGCACTTGGCGACGCCGTCCTGTACCGCGCGCTCGAGGTCGGCGTCGTCGAGGATCACGTTCGGCGACTTCCCGCCCAGCTCCAGCGCCACCGGCTTGACCGTCGCCGAGGCCAGCTCGGAGACGCGCCTGCCGGCGCGGGTCGAGCCGGTGAAGGAGACCATGTCGACCCGCGGGTGGCCGGCCATCGCCTCCCCGGCGACCGGGCCGGTACCGCTGATCAGGTTGAAGACACCCGGCGGCAGCCCGACCGACTCGATGATCTCGGCCAGGATGAAGGCGTTCAGGGGGACCACCTCGCTCGGCTTCAGCACCACCGTGCAGCCGGCGGCGAGGGCCGGCGCGACCTTGACCGCGATCTGGTTCAGCGGGTAGTTCCAGGGGGTGATCGCGCCGAGCACCCCGACCGGCTCGCGCAGCACCCGCGAGTTTCCGATCTGCTCCTCCCAGGCGATCTCCTCCATCACCCCGGGCATCGCGGCGAAGTGCATGGTCGGCAATCCGGCCTGGATCTGCGCCGAGAGCTTCAGCGGCATCCCCAGCTCAGCGGAGATCGTCGCCGCAATCTCCTCGGAGCGCTCGCCGAGGCCGGCGGAGATCGCCGCCAGATGGGAGGCCCGCTGCTCGCGGCTGGTCGCAGCCCAGCCGTCGAATGCGTCGGCGGCGGCCTCGACCGCGCGGTCGACGTCCTCGGCCGTCCCGGCGGGGATCGACCCGATCACCTCCTCGGTGGACGGGTTGATCACCTCGATCGCCTCGGAGCCCTGGGGGTCGACCCACTCGCCGCCGATGTAGAGCTGCTCGCGGGTCTGGATCTCTGCCGTGGTCGCCATCTGCTGCTTCCTCCTAGGTGGGGGTGGCCGCTCCGGCGGATACCGGTGCGGCGGCGGAGATCGCCTCCGCGGTGCGGTGGGCAAGGGCCATTATCGAGATCATCGGGTTTGTGCCGGAGGAGGTTGGGAAGGCGCTGGCGTCCCCGACCCAGACGCCCGGCGTGTCGTGGAGCTCTCCCCAGGGGCCTGCGACGCTGGTCTTCGGGTCGCTTCCCATCCGGCAGCTGCCCATCTGGTGGGCCGAGAAGAGGCGGTGCCCGCCGAAGCCCAGCGGTGCCCGCTGCGCGCGGGCGATGAACTGCTCGAGGTCGTCGCCGCGACGCCAGGGCGCCGGGCCGACCGCCAGTGAGCGGATCTCGATCGCCCCGGCCGCCTCGTGGATCCGCGCCTGGGCATCGATGCCCTGCCTCGCGTTGGCGACGTCAACCTCGTCATCTAGCGCGTAGGAGTGCATCGCCTCCCCGTCGGCGTCGATCGTCACCCGTCCGCTGCCGCGGTCCCGGAGCAGGGCGATCGACGTCGCCCCGTGGGCGTAGCGCTCCATCGCCGCCTTGTGCGCCTCGGCGCTGGTGAAGGGAAGCGCCGAGGCGCCGATCCCGGTCGTGTACTGCGCCGTCTCGATCAGGAAGCCCCAGCCGTCGCCGGTGTCGGCGAACTCGTCGACGACCCCGGTGTGGGGGGCGCCCCACCAAGAACGCTGGTCCTCGGGGTAGTAACCGAACATCGCGGCGCAGGGATGGAGCCTCAGGTTCTCGCCCACCGCCGGACCGCCGATCCCGGAACGAAGCAGCAGCGCCGGGGACTCCAGCGATCCGCAGGCGACGACCACCTGGGGGGCGCGGACGGTGACCGCGGCGGCGCGGCCGCTCTCGGGGTCCTCGTATTGCGCCTCGACCCCGGCGGCGCGGCCGTTCTCGACCAGGATCCTCCGCGCCGTAGTGCGCACCAGGATCTGCGCGCCGGCTGCGGCGGCGTCGGCGATGAAGGTCTTCGCCGTGCTCATCTTCGAGCCGCTGACGTCGCCGAACCCCATGTAGGCGGCGGTCTCGGGGCTGTAGCCGGCCGGATCGTCGTTGCGGACCACCCGCTCGAAGGACCAGCCGAGGGCCTCGGCGCCCTCCTTCATTCGCAACGTCGGCCCGTTGTAGTCGCTGCACTCATCTGTTGCGCCGATCCGCTCGAGCACCGTGTCGAGATGGCGGTCATATTCGGATCCGTCGACTCCCTCGAGCCCGAACTCCCGCGCCCACTGCTCGCGCACCCACGGCGTCGTCCGCAGGCAGTTGGTCCAGTTGATCGTCGTGCCGCCGCCGAGGCCGGCGCCCGCCTGCATCGAGACGTTGCCGTCGATCGTCGGCACCGGGCCGCCGCGGTAGTAGAGGTTCTGGTAGGCCCAGAGCTCGAGCATGTTGAAGTCGGACTCGTCGAAGTAGCCCCCGGCCTCGAGCACGACAACGTGCAGGCCGGCGGCGGCGAGGGTTCCGGCGATCACGCCGCCGCCTGCTCCCGACCCGACCACGACCGCGTCCGCCTCCAGCGCCAGCTCGTCCCCCTCCGGGACCAGCGGGTGGAGCGGCTTGGGCGCGGTCGAGGGGGCGGCGATCGGCCCCGGGTAGCCGAAGGTCTTCCAGAATGGGTTCTGCCCGGTGGTCTGATCGGGGATCGCGTAGGTGAGGAAGAGGTTGCCGGCGACCAGCGCCCCGACGCCCGCG
This sequence comes from Solirubrobacterales bacterium, assembly GCA_038222365.1. Taxonomy (GTDB): domain Bacteria; phylum Actinomycetota; class Thermoleophilia; order Solirubrobacterales; family 70-9; genus JBBRHQ01. The sequence continues at coordinate 4,624 of JBBRHQ010000059.1, read as the reverse complement.
GCCGCCTCGGGCCCGAGCAGGGAGACGTTCCGGAGGATCTGCTCGCGCGAGGGCTGCGAAGCAGCGGCGAATCCCTGGTCGCCGCGGGCGTCGAGGAGATCGATCGTGCCGCTCAGCTGCTCCGGCGGCAGGTCGGCGATCAGCTCGGCGAGAGCGAGGTCGGCGCCGACGTCGCTGCTCCGGCGACCCCAGAAGCCGTCGGGATCGGGCTCGCGAGGGAGCGCCGGCACCACGGTGTCGCAGATCGCCCTCAAGGTCTGCCGGTGGGCGTCGCTCAGCTCGGCTGCCATCTCAGCTCCTCTGGTCCGTTTGCCCTCCGGACCAAACTAGACGATCGGGTGGGCTCGCCGGCGCCGCAGCGGCTCAGCTGCCCGCCATCTCCCGGGCCAGGGCGACGAAGAGGCGCACCCCGAACCCGGTCGGGCCGCTGCCGACGTAGGGGCGTCCGACGTCCCAGGCCGTGCCGGCGATGTCGAGGTGGGCCCAGGGCCGCCCGTCGACGAACTCCTCCAGGAAGGAGCCGGCGTAGATCGTCCCCGCCTTGCGCTTCGCCGCCAGGTTGGTGAGGTCTGCGACGGTCCCCTTCGTCAGCTCCTTGTACTCTGGATGAAGCGGCAGTCGCCAGGCCAGCTCGCCGCTCTCCTCGGCGGCACGCTCGACGGCGGACGCAAGCTCCTCGTCGTTGGAGATCAGCGCCGAGTAGGTCGAGCCGAGGGCGACGATCACGGCGCCCGTCAGGGTGGCGATGTCGACGATCCGCGCGGCCCCGAGCTCGACGCAGTAGGCCAGAGCGTCGGCGAGGATCAGCCTGCCCTCGGCGTCGGTGTTGTTGACCTCGACCGTCTTGCCGTTGTACTGGGTAATGATGTCCCCCGGCTTCACCGCTGTTCCGGAGGGCATGTTCTCGGTCGAGGGGACGACGGCGATCAGATCGATCGCCAGACCCAGCTCGGCGATCGCGGCGACGGCTTCCAGGACCGCGGCGGCGCCGGACATGTCCATCTTCATCTCGTGCATCGAGGTCCCGGGCTTCAGCGAGATCCCGCCGGTGTCGAAGGTGACGCCCTTGCCGACCAGGCCGAGCGGGGAATCGCCGCCGCCGGAATATCGAAGGACAATCAGCACCGGATCCTCGGCCGATCCCGCACTCACCGCCTCCAGCCCGCCCATGCCGCGCTCGGAGATCTGCTCGCGCCCGAGAACCTCGGCCGATACCGATTCGTGCTCGGCGTCGATCTGCTCGGCGCGGCGGGCCAAATAGGAGGGCGTGGCGACGTTGGAGGGGAGGTCCTGAAGCTCCCGGGCCCGGTTCTGGGCCTCGGCGCAGGCGCGCGCGATCTCCACCTCGGCCGAGAGCTCGTCGGGGCCGAGCACGGTCAGCTCTTCGATCTCCGCGGGCTTCTCCCCTTCCCCCTCGTCACTGCAAAAGCGGTCGAAGCGATAGCCGGCGAGGATCGTCCCGGTGACGATCGCCGCGGCGATCGCCGGCGGGTCGCCGGAGTCCGGCAGATCCCAGGCGACGCTGCGCGCCCCGAGCGCGGCTGCCTCGGAGCCGGCCAGGGCGGCGATCACCCTGGCCCGCTCAGGCTCCATCTCGTCGCGTCTCCCGAGCCCGGCGACGATCGCCCTGCGTGGTCGCTCCGGATGGAGCACCATGAGCTTCCTGTAGGCGGACTTCACGTCCTCCGAGCCCCGGGCGCCGGAGAGAGCCTCGGGCAGTTCCTCGCCGTCGTAGAGGCCGGCGACGATGACTTCGGCGCCGCAGTCCGCGATCGCGCTCTGACGCACCTCCACCCTCATCCGGCGGTGAGTCTATGCGCTCACGCGGGACCGCCTGTCGCTATCGTGACCCATCCGGGCTTCGTGCCCGCCGCGGCGAAACCTGACGAATCTCCGGATAAGAAAGGCAGAGATGCCCAGCACTGTGATCCTCGGAACGGCGAGAACCCCTTTCGGGAAGATGGGCGGGGGGCTCTCGACCCTCGGTGCCACCGACCTCGGCGGGACGGTGATCGAGGCCGCCCTGGAGCGGTCCGGGGTCGAGCCCGGCCAGGTCCAGCAGGTGGTCTTCGGACAGGTCCTGCAGGCGGGCCAGGGGCAGATCCCCTCGCGTCAGGCACAGATCAAGGGCGGCATCCCGAAGGAGGTCCCCTCGGAGACGATCAACAAGGTCTGCGCCTCGGGGATGCGCTCACTCGGAATGGCCGATCAGGCGATCCGGGCCGGCGACGTCGAGGTGGCGGTTACCGGCGGGATGGAGTCGATGAGCCAGGCGCCCTACCTACTTCCCGGGGCGCGTTTCGGCTTCCGGATGGGAGACGTAACCGCGATCGACGCGATGACCCATGACGGCCTCACCAACCCCTTCACCGAGAAGCAGATGATCAACGAGGCGAGCGAGGTCTCCAACGAGCTCGAGATCACCCGGGCCGACATGGACCGCTTCGCGACCCGCTCACACCAGCTCGCGGCGAAAGCCAACGACGATGGCATCCTGGCCGAGGAGATCGTCGGCATCACCGTGAAGTCCCGCAAGGGCGAGACCACGGTTGAGGCCGACGAGGGGATCCGCCCCGAGACCGACGTCGAGACCCTGGCGAAGCTGCGGGCCGTCGGGGGCGAGGACGCCACCCACACCGCCGGCAACTCGCCCGGCGTCAACGACGGCGCCGGGGCGATCGTCGCGGTCTCCGAGGAGTGGGCGGGGAGCAACGGTCACTCGCCGCTGGCCAAGGTGATCTCCTACGGCAGCGTCGCCGACGATTTTCCCTACCTGGCGAGGACCCCCGCGAACGCCGCCAAGCAGGCCCTCGAGAAGATCGGGCGCTCCCCCGAGCAGGTCGACCTCTGGGAGATCAACGAGGCCTTCGCCTCGGTCGCGATCAACTCGATGCGGATGCTCGGCGTCGAGGAGGAGAAGGTCAACGTCAACGGCGGGGCGATCGCCCTCGGACATCCGATCGGAGCCTCCGGGGCCCGGATAGTCGGTGGCCTCGTCCACGAACTGCGGCGCCGCGGCGGCGGCCTCGGCGTGGCGGCGATCTGCTCGGGCGGAGGCCAGGGGGACGCGATTGTGCTCGAGGTCAACGGTCAGTAGCCAGGAACCATTGCCCGGCATCTCCTCCGCTTCGCGTCCGGGGATGCCGAGGTCGGCGGCGGGATGGCGTTCCGCGCCGAAAGCGACGTAAGGGCGAGCCGGGTGGCTGAGGAAATGCCACAGCGGGCGGCCGCCTTCTTTGACCTCGACAAGACTCTGATGGCGGGCTCCTCCGGGATGCAGTTCGCCAAGGTCGCCGCGAAGCGCGGCATCGTCGGCCGGCGCCAGCTCGCCCGCTGGGGGATCGATCACCTCCGCTACAGGCTGCGCGGGGCGAGCGACGAGCAGGCGGCCGAGGTGATGAAGGTCGCCCGCGAGCTGATCACCGGGGTGCCGAGCGTCGAGATCGATCGCATGGGCCCCGAGGTCATGGCCGGCATCCTGCCGCGGGTCTATCCGCAGATGCTGGAGGTGATCAACGGCCACGCCGACGCCGGGCGGCCGAGCTTCATCGTCAGCGCGGCCGGCAACGGGATCGTCTCGACCCTGGCCGGGGTTCTGAACATGGAGGGCGGAATCGGGACCCGGTACGAGGTCGACTCCGGCGGTGGCTTCACCGGGCACCTCGACGGCCCCTTCGTCTACGGGGAGGGGAAGGTCGAGACGATGCGGGCCTTCGCTTCCGAGCACGGGATCGACCTGGCCGCCTCCTACGCCTACTCGGATTCGGCCTCCGACCTGCCGATGATGCGGGCTGTGGGCCACCCCGTCGCGGTCAACCCCGACCCGGCCCTGGCCGCGGTCGCCGGGAACGAGGGGTGGCCGGTGATGCGCTTCGAGCGCCTGGGGCGGCGCCTGGGGGTCGTCTCCGCCGCCCTGCTCGCCGGCGTGATCGGGCTGGGGGCGTCGAAGGCGAGGCGCAGGCCGCCGCGCCCCGGGGGCCGGATTCCGGTCCGCCGTCGCTTCGCCTGAGGGCTCTCGCCCACTCGACCTGCCGGGTGCGGATTACACTGACCCGGATGGCCGTGGAGCCCCGCTCGGTCGAGCGCGACGCTGAGTTCAGCACCCTCTCCGGGCACCCGGTGAAGCCCCTCTACGGCCCCGAGGACGGTCCGGCCGACCCCGGAGAGAGCCTCGGTAGCCCGGGGGAGTACCCGTTCACGCGGGGGCCCTATGAGTCGATGTACCGCGGCCGCCTCTGGACGATGCGACAGTTCGCCGGGTTCGGCACGGTCGAGGAGACCAACGAGCGTTTCCACTACCTGATCGAGCACGGCCAGGAGGGGCTCTCGGTCGCCTTCGACATGCCGACCCTGATGGGCTATGACTCCGACCACGACCGCTCCCTCGGCGAGGTCGGGCGCGAGGGGGTGGCCGTCGACACCCTCGACGACATGATCCGGCTCTTCGAGGGGATCCCGCTGGGGGGAGTCTCGACCTCGATGACCATCAACGCCCCCGCGGCGATCCTCCTCGCCTTCTACGTCCTCGTCGCCGAGGAGCAGGGCACGGCGCCCGACGATCTCGCGGGGACGATCCAGACCGACATCCTGAAGGAGTACATCGCCCAGAAGGAGTGGTGCTTTC
>JBBRHQ010000058.1:0-12633 GCA_038222365.1 Solirubrobacterales bacterium | reverse complement strand
AGCGGCTCGGCCACCCGGTCCACGGGGCGCCGCCTGATCGACTCGTCCCCGTCGATCTTCCAGCGCCCCGTCTCCTGTCCCGCCAGCCAGCCCGGCAGCAGTCGCAGCAGGGTGCCCGCGTTGCCGACGTCTATCTCGGCGCCGGGGGCGGCTCCCCGCAGGCCCACGCCCTCGATCACAAACCGGCTCGGCAGCGGGCTCGAGGAACCGAACCCGGGGTTGAGCTCGGCGCCGAGAGCCCGGACCGCCTCGAGGCTGGCGCGGGTGTCGGCGGAGTCGAGATATCCCTCGATCGCGGTCGGCCCCTCCCCCATCGCGGCGATCAGCGCCGCCCTGTGCGAGATCGACTTGTCGGGCGGCGGGCGCAGGGCGCCGGCGAGAGGGCCGGCGGGCTGGAAGCGGCTGCGGCTAATCGCCGGCCCCGACCACGGAGACCGTATGGCCCATCTCGCGCACCAGGGTTGCCGCCCGATCGGCCTCCTCGGGGCCCGCGACCCAGAGCGCGATCGCCCCGGTCGAATTGTCCTGGGCCGGGTAGAGCGCCATGTCCTCGATGTTGATCCCGGCGTCACCCAGGGCCAGCGCCAGCCCGGCGACGATCCCCGGCCGGTTGGGGACCACCAGACGCAACTCCTGCACCGGGCCGCCGGCGCTCTCCGCGGAGAGCAGCGCCCGGCGTGCGATGCCCGCCTCGCGCTGCCACTCGGTGAGCCGGGCGCCGTCGCCGTCGCGGATCAGGCGCGAGGCGCGCTCGAGCCGGGCGATCACCGAGTCCACCGCGTCGGCGAGGGAATCGCCGTTGCTGGCGAAGATGTCGCTCCAGATCGCCGGGTTCGCCCCGGCGACCCGGGTCGCGTCGCGCAGGCTCGGCCCCACCTCTCCGAGCCGCTCCGAGTCGGCGCGCAGTTCGGCGGCGGCCTGATCCGCGACGGCGTTGGCGACCACGTGGGGAAGGTGGCTGGCCGTCGCCATCAGTCGATCGTGCGCCTCCGCATCGATCGCCCGCGGCCTTGCGCCGAGGCCGGTGATCGCGCGCTGCAGGCGGTCGTAGAGGACCCCGGAGGAGATCGGCGTCGGCGTCAGGTACCAGCGCGCCCCCTCGAACAGCTCCTCGCGAGCGTTCTCGACCCCTGCCGTTTCGGCTCCGGCGAGCGGGTGGCCGCCGACGAAACGCTCATCTCCGCCCGCGGCCGCGACGATCTCCCGCTTGGTCGAGCCGGCGTCGGTGACGATCGTCTCCGGTCCCGACTTGGCCAAGGCGGTGCCAACGACCTCTGCCAGCGCCCCGACCGGAGCCGCGCAGAAGACGATCTCGGCTCCCTCGCACGCCTCGCCCGACTCGCTCGCGGCGCGGTCGATCGCGCCGGCCGCCAGGGCCGCCGAGAGGGTCCCCTGATCGAGGTCGTGGCCGATCACCTCGGCTCGGAGCCTCCCTCGCGCGGCCAGTCCGATCGAGCCGCCGATCAGCCCGACGCCGAGCACGGCGATCCTCATCCGCGCCGGCGCGCCCTGACCGCTTCCGCGAGTCCGTCGAGGACCTCGACCGTCGTCTCCCAACCCATGCAGGCGTCTGTGATCGACTGCCCGTAGGTCAGCGCCCCGCCCGTCAGGTCCTGCCTGCCGGCGGTGAGGAAGGACTCCAGCATGACGCCGGCGATCGAGTCGGTGCCGCCGGCCACCTGGGCTCCGATATCCCCCGCCGCCTTCGCCTGGCGCTCCGGGTCCTTGTCGCTGTTGCCGTGGGAGGCGTCGATCACGACGCGCCGCGGCAGGCCGGCGGCGCCGAGGCAGCCGAGCGCCCCCTCGACCGCGGCGGCCCCGAAGTTGGGGCCCGCCTCGCCGCCCCGCAGGATGATGTGGCAGTCCGGATTGCCCGTGGTGTGGAGGATCGCCGGGACGCCGGCGTCGTCAATGCCGGCGAAGACGTGCGGCGCCGAGGCCGCCCGGACGGCATCGACCGCGACCTGTACGTCACCGTCGGTGCGGTTCTTGAAGCCGACCGGCATCGAGAGCCCCGAACCCAGCTGGCGGTGGATCTGGCTCTCGGTCGTCCGGGCTCCGATCGCGCCCCAGGCGACCGCGTCGGAGATGTACTGGGGGGTGATCGGATCGAGGAACTCGCAGCCGATCCGCAGGCCGAGATCGAGCACCTCGAGCAGAAGCTCTCGGGCGACCCGCAGTCCGGCGTTGACGTCGCCAGAGCCGTCGAGGTGGGGATCGTTGATCAGCCCCTTCCAGCCCGTCGTCGTCCGCGGCTTTTCGAAGTAAACCCGCATCGTCACCAGCAGGTCCTCGCCGAGCTCCTCGGCAATCTCGCTCAGCCGACCGGCGTAGTCGAGCGCCGCCTCGGGATCGTGGACGCTGCAGGGGCCGACCACGACCAGCAACCGGTCGTCTTCGCCGCCCAGCACGCCGGTGACCGCGGTCCGGCCCTCGACCACGGTCTGCTCTCGCTGCTCCCCAAGGGGCAGCTCCTCGAGCAGCGCCAGCGGCGGGGCCAGCTCGACCACTCGCTCGATGCGCAGGTCGCGGACCCGGTCCTTCGCCTGCTCCCTCACCCCAATCATCATCTTGTCGCCACCTCTCTGCAAGGTTCGAAGATCGTACTTTCTGCCCGCTCGCGCGCATCGAGGCGCGCCAAACGGTGCTCGGCGCCCGGTCCGGTTGAGTTCTGAATGCGGCGCGGAGCCGCGGCCGGACGCCTAGCTAAATCGCCAGTAGGTAAAGCGGGCGGTGCGAAGCGCGACGCTCGGGGCGCCGGAGGTGCTGTGCTTGCCGCTGCCGCTCCTCATGCAGCCCAGGTTGTAGCAGTTGCGCCGCGATTAGTCGAGCACCGCCGCGAGACCGGCAAGGAAGCGCTCATTCTCCGCGCGGGTTCCATAGGTGACCCGGATGTGGCCCGGGCTTCCCAGCGGGGTGCCGGCGCGGACGTGGATGCCTCGCTCCGAGAGCCCCGCGAGGGCGGCCTCCTCCCCCTCGGCCCCGGCCAGGACGACCCAGGAGAAGTTGGCCTCGGTCCGCGCCGTGGCGAGGCCGAGATCCGCCAGGCCCTCCTCGACGCGGACCCGCTCGGTGATCGTCTGCTCGACCCGGCGGGCGACGTCGTCGGAGTGCTTAATCGCCTCGGCCCCCGCCGCCTGGGCGAGCGCGTTTACGTCGAAGGGCTGGCGCACCGCGTCGACCGCGGCCCTAAACGGCGCCGATCCGAGGCCGTAGCCGACCCGCAGCCCGGCCAGGCCATAGCACTTGCTGAAGGTCCGTAGCAGCACCAGGTTGGGAAATTCGGACAGCAGGTCCACGGTCGCGTCGGGGTCGTCGGTCTGTTGGAACTCGACGTAGGCCTCGTCGAGGATCACCGTGACGTGGTCGGGAACCCGCTCGCAGAAGGCGGCGATCTCCGCGGCATCGATCCAGGTCCCGGTCGGGTTGTTGGGGTTGCAGATGACCAGGAGCTGGGTCGCCGCGGTGATCTCGGTCAGCATCGCCTCGAGGTCGTGGACATACCCGTCAGCCAGCGGGACCCGGATCTCCCGGGCACCGGAGAGCGCAGCCAGGTAGGGGTAGATCGAGAACGAGGGCCAGGCGTAGACGATCTCGGCGCCGGGCTCGCAGAGCGCCTCTGCCGCGGCGAGGAGGATCTCGCAGGAGCCGTTGCCGACCGTAACGTGGCCGGGCTCCACCTCGAAGCGCTCGGCGAGGCGGCGGCGCAGCCGGGTGGCGCCCGGGTCGGGGTAGCGGTTCATCGCCGGCGCCGCCCGCTCGATCGCCGCGATCACCTCCGGATGGGGCGGGAAGGGCGACTCGTTGGAGGCGAGCTGGGCGATCTCCGAGGCGGCGATCTGCTCGGGCTCCTTACCGGCGGGCACGCCCGCCTGATATCCCGGGATCCGGGCAAGCTTTTCGGCGAAGGTGATGCTCACGCGGCCTATTGTGCCGCGCCGAGATCGGAGCGCAGCTTTTGCGCTGCGCCGAGGTAGGTGTGAGCCGGCCGGTGCTCGGAGGCCGCGTAGTAGTGGACCATCACCCTGACGACGCGCGGCATCGACCCCGGGACGTCGATCTCGCGGGTGCAGAGCAGCGGCACCGAGTCCAGCCCTATTCCCCGGGCGGCGACCGCCGGGAACTCGGCGTTGAGGTCAGTGGTGGTGGTGAACAGGCAGCTGACCATCGCCGCCGACTCGAGGCCGTTTCGGTCCATCAGCTCGCGCATCAGCTGCTCGGTGGCATCGAGGATCGCCCGGGCTTCGTTGGCCGGGGCCTGGACCGCGCCACGAACCGCGAAAAGTCGCTTCTCGCTCACGGTCGGGCATCTTCCCAGAGCCGGGAGACCTCGGCCCGATCGAGCCGCCGGCTCTCCCCCGCCGGCAGGTCGCCCAGCTCCAGCGAGCCGATGCGGACCCGGCGGAGCCGCGTCACCTCGTTGCCAATCGCTTCGAACATCCTCCGCACCTGGCGGTTTCGTCCCTCCCGCAGGGTGACCTCGACCCGGCGCTCGCCGAGGCGCCGCACAACCGCCGGCGCGGTCGGCCCGTCCTCGAGCCGCAGCCCGCGGGAGAGGCGGCTCAGGTCGCGCTCGGCCGGCGACCAACGGAGCTCGGCGAGGTAGGTCTTCGCCACGCCGTAGCGAGGGTGCGTGAGCCGGTTGGCCAGCTCTCCGTCGTTAGTCAGCAGGATCAGGCCGGTGGAGTCCGCGTCGAGCCGCCCCACCGGGTAGAGCCTGACGCGAGTCGCGACCAGGTCGACGACGGCCTTCCTGCCGCCGGGCTCACGGGCGGTCGAGACCACGCCCGCAGGCTTGTTGAGGGCCCAGACCTCGCGTGGCTCGCCCCTGACCGGCGCTCCGTCGACCCGGACGTCGTCGCCATCCCCGACCTCACGGGCCGGGTCGGTGACCAGAGCCCCGGCCACCGTCACCCGCCCCTCGGCGATGATTCCTTCGGAGGCGCGCCTCGAGGCGACGCCGCCGTGCGCGAGGTACTTCGCGAGCCTCACCGAGGGGGCCGGCTCAGGGGGCCGCGCGCTGCTCGCCGGCCCGGATCAGCCGCTCGCGCAGGTCGCGCTCGTCCTCGGGTGTCGGGTCGAATCCCGATGGGTCGGGCAGCGCGTCGAGCCCCGAGAGGCCGAACAGCCTCTCGAACAGCTCGGTGGTGCGGTAGATCGCCGCCCCGAAGCGCGAGCGCCCGGACTCCTCGATCAGGCCGCGCTCGCCCAGGGTCTGCACCGCCGACTCGGAGGCGACCCCCCGGATGCGGGCGATCTCCGGCCTCGAGACCGGCTGCAGGTAGGCGATGATCGCCAGGGTCTCGGCCTGGGCCTGGGTCAGCGGTGGAGTCCGGGGCCTGGAGAGCAATCGCCTCGCGGCCTCCTCGGCCTCTGGCGCGGAGGCCAGGGCGTAACCACCGGCGACCTCGCGCAGGACGATGCCCCTGCTGCCCTCGACGAGCCCGGCGCCGAGCTCGCCGAGGGCCTCGGAAACCTCCTCCTCGCCCGCCTCGCAGGCGAGCGCCAGCTCGCTCGCCGCCACCGGCTGCGCCGAGAGGAAGAGCAGCGCCTCCAGCTTCCGCGCCAGCGCGCTCATCCGACCTCCGCCTTCGAGATCGGCTTGCTCACCTTGATCGCCCCGAAGGGCTTGCGCTGCACCCAATCCGCCTCTCCTTTCCGGTAGAGCTCGAGCAGGGCGAACAGCGTCACCGCCTGGGTGAAGCGGTCCTCGCCGCCGAACTCGTCGTCGAAATCGAAGCTCGAGCGCCGCGAGAGCGCCTCGCGCAGGGCCGTCAGGCGCCGCTCGACCGAGACCGTGGTGCGGATGTGGCTGGTGTCCACCTCGGGGGGCACCTCGAGCAGGTCGCCGATCGCCGCCCCGAGCAGATTCGCCTCATAGGAGGCGACGGCCGCCTCCAGGGAGATCCGCCGCAGCGCCGGGGGCAGCGGCGCGTTCCTGTAGAGGTGGCGATGGGAGTCCTCGAATCGCTCCGAGAGCATCCCGGCGGCGTCGTGGTAGCGCCGGTACTCGAGCATCCGCGCGACCAGCTCCTCGACCGCTTCCTCAGGCGCCAGCTCGTCAAGGTCCTCCTCGGCCCCCGGCAGCAGCATCCGGGACTTCAGCTCGAGCAGGGCGGCGATCAGGACGAGGAACTCGGTGGCGACGTCGAGCTCGAGCTCCCCCTCGTGCTCCAGGTGCTCGATGTAGGCGGCCACCACCTCTCCCAGCTCGACCTCGAGCAGGCTGACCTCCTCCCGCAGCAGCACCGCGAGCAGCAGGTCGAAGGGCCCCGCGAAGACTTCCAGGTCGAGGTCGAGGTCGCGCACGGCCATCCCCCGCAAGCCTAGAGGCCGCCCCCGTCGCTACTGCGTTTGCGTGTCCTTGCCGGGGCCGCCGATCAGCCTGTCGCGGCCGGGCCCACCGATCAGCCTGTCGCGGCCGGGGCCACCGAGGAGCTTGTCCCCGCCGGGGCCGCCGCATAGGAGGTCGTTTCCCTTCAGCCCCTTCAGCAGGTCGTTGCCACCGCGGCCGGCGATCACGTCGCGCCCGCGGGTTCCGCGCAGCACGTCGCGCTTCGCCGTCCCGATCATCGTCGCGATGCGGCCGGCGCACTTCGGCTTCGCCGGCGGCGGCGAGGTGCAACCGGTCGGTGTGAAGCCCGGCTCCGCGGTGCTGGCGTGGCTGGGGTCCTCGTAGCTGACCACGGAGAACCGGGTCTTGGCCGGATCACAGGTGCCGGGATTGCGCAGGAAGGACTTGGCGAGGACGATGTCGAGCGAGTCGAGCCGGATCGGGACCGGAACGCCCATCACCTCGGTGGTCTGCGGGAAGTCCTTGATCGTAGTCTTGACCCCCTGGGGGGTGATCTCGGCCTTCCCCCTCTGGAAGACCTTGCCGGTCGAGGCGTCGAGGACGATCCCGAGCCCCGGCAGCGGATCACTGGAGTCGGGGCCGAGAAAGTAGATCCTGCCGGTGATCGTCTGCTGCGTCACCGGGAGCGGCAGGCTCGGGCCGACGGTGGCAAGGACGGTCGTCGTCCCGATAAGGGTGTTCGCGGGGCAGACGTCGGCGGGCTGAAAGCTGGTCGGAGGGCAGGTGGGGCCCGCGAGGTTGGGAACCATGCCCAGCGGCAGGGTCTGGCTGAGGTCTTTGATGTGCTCGCTGCCGCCGAGGTCGATGTGGATGTGGAAGCGGGTGTTGGCGTTGATCTCGGTCGTGTCGAGCGGCTCGCCTTTGGCGCCGCCGAGGGGGATCGCCGCCTGCGCCGTGGCGCCCGGGATCGCCAGCAGCGCCGCGGCTAGCGCGATCAGTGTCCGGATCCTTCCCATACGCCCGATAACGGCGCCCCGAAGCGAACCCTCGCGCCCTGGGCGAAATCTCCCGTCGAATATCCGATCCCGCTAGGGGAGCGCGCCGACGCCCATCTTCGCCCGCACCTCGGAGAGGGTCTCGGAGGCGAGCGAGCGCGCCTTCTCCGCCCCCGATTCCAGCACCGCCTCCAGCCGCTCACCGTCCGCACGCAGCTCGGCGTAGCGCTCGCGTACCGGCGCCAGATACTCGACGACGGCCTCGGCGACCGCCTGCTTGAAGTCCCCGTAGCCGGCATCCGCGAACTCGGCCTCGATTTTCTCCGGCCCCACCCCGCGGGCGGAAGCGAGGACGTCGATCAGGTTGGTCACCCCCGGCTTCGCCTCCGCGCGGAGGATCTCGCGGCCGGAGTCGGTGACGGCGCCGGCGAGCTTCTTGCGGATCACATCGGGGTCGTCGAGCACGAAGACCGTCCCAGCCTCGCTCGCCGCAGTGGTCGACATCTTCCGCTCGGGCTCCTGGAGGTCCATGATCCGCGCCCCGACGTCGGGAATGCGGAGGTCGGGGACCACCAGGGTCTCGCCGAAGCGCTCGTTGAAGCGGCGGGCGATCTCCCGCATCAGCTCGACGTGCTGGCGCTGATCCTCTCCGACCGGGACCTCTTCGGCCCTGTAGGCGAGGACGTCGGCCGCCTGCAGCACGGGATAGAAGAACAGCCCGGCCGAAACCAGCTCCCGCTGAGCCGCGGACTTCTCCTTGAACTGGGTCATCCGGTTGAGATCGCCGTGGGCGGTCGAGGCGGCCAGCAGCCAGCAGAGCTCAGTGTGCTCGCGGACGTCGGACTGCCGGAAGAGGATGCAGCGCCCGGGGTCGAGGCCGGCCGCGAGCAGCAGCGCTGTCGTGTCGCCTACCCGCTCGCGAAGCTCGGCGGGGTCGTAGGGAACCGTTGTCGCGTGCAGGTCGACGATGCATTAGATCTCCGGGTCGCCCCGGACCTGACCCTCGACGTACTGGCGGATCGCGCCGATGTAGTTGCCCAGGTGCTTGCGGCCGGTCGGCTGGATTCCGGAGAAGATCCTCACAGCTGCGGGAGACTATGCGGGTTCGGGGATGGCGGCGTCGCACTCCGAGCTGTGCCCGCATTCGCCGGCGGTCGCCGCGCCGCGGGTCGGGTGAGCCGCCGCGCGGGGTCGCGGGTTGCGGATCCCGACCCCGGCGACGATCCCGCCGCAGATCATCAGCACCCCGGCGATCCCGACCCCGAGATGAAACCCGGAGGTCGAAGCGTCATCAGCGGCCGAGTCGATCGCCGCCGCCTCCGCCGCGACAAGATCGCCGGTGCGCGGGACGGCGAGCGGCCTCGACTTCGCGTCCTCGACCGCCCGGGCCGCCTGCGGCGAGAGCCGCTGGGCACCGAGCGACCCGTCCAGCGAGGATCCGAACTGGGCCGAGATCACCGCCCCGAGCACGGCGATCGCCATCAGCCCCGCCACCCGCGAGACGCCGTTGTTGACCCCCGAAGCGACGCCGGCCCGGTGCTCGGGGACCGAGTCGAGCACGGTCGCGGTCAGCGGGGCGACGATCGCCGAGAGCCCGAGGCCGAAGACCAGGATCGCCGGCAGGACGTCGGTGAGGTAGGTCGCGTCGGCGCCGATTCGCAGCATCAGCAGCATCCCGGCGCCGGCGACCAGGGGCCCGACGGACATCGGCAGACGCGGGCCGGTGCCCGAGGTGATCCGGCCGAATCGCGGCGAGAGGACGAAGAGGATAAGCGAGATCGGAGTGGTCGCCAGACCCGCCTCGATCGGGGTGTAGCCGACCACCTGCTGGAGGAAGAGGCCGAGGAAGAAGAGCCCTCCCATGAGGCCGGCGTAGGCCGTCAGGGTCGTCAGGTTGGCGACGCTGAAGTTGCGGATCCGGAACAGCCCCAGGTCGAGCATCGGGTGCTTGGCCCGCGCCTCCCAGACGACGAACGTCGCGAAGCAGGCGACCCCGGCCAGCAGCGGGATCCAGACCAGGGGGCTGCTCCAGCCGTGTGCCGGCTGCTCGATCAGGGCAAAGACCGGACCCCCGAGGCCGAGCGCCGAGAGCAGGATCCCGAGCCAGTCGATGCCCCGGTAGGCGTCGGGGTCGCGGCTCTCGCGAACCGAGTGCAGGGTGAGCGCGACGGTGACCGCGATCAGCGGCAGGTTGACCCAGAAGACCCAGCGCCAGGAGAGCGCCGAGACAAGGGCGCCACCGCCGGCCGGGCCGATCACGGTCGCGATCCCCGTCCATGCCGTCCAGGTGCCGACCGCCTTGCCGCGCGCCTCTCCTTCGAAGGTGGCGGCGACGATCGCCAGCGAACCGGGGACCAAGAGCGCCCCGGCGATTCCCTGGAGGGCGCGGGTGGCGACCAGAAATCCGTCCGAGGGCGCCACCGCGCAGAGGGCCGAGGTCGCCCCGAACCCGATCAGCCCGAATACGAACATCCGGCGCCGGCCGAACTGGTCTCCCATCGAGCCTCCCACCAGCAGCAGCGAGACGAGCGCCAGCAGGTAGGCCTCGACCACCCACTGCTGCCCCGCGAGGCCGGCGTCGAGTCCTTCGCTGATCGCCGGGAGGGCGACGTTGACGACCGTGGCGTCGAGGAAGACGACGGTGGAGCCGAGGATCGTCGCGATCAGCGTCAGGCGCTGCGAGCGGGACACCCGTCCCAGTCTAGGAGTCCCGATCGGGCGGTCTCAAGTCAGGGATGAGTCGTGCCGATGACCCTCGGAATGAAGGCCAACCGCTCGATGCTCCGCTTCGCAATGACCGGCGGCCTTCTTGCCTCGCTGCTGTTCGCCGCGGTGGCGCTCGGCTTTGGACACTTCAAGCCGGCACGGCACTTGGCAATCACCGGCGGCAGTCCCTACCCGGTCGCGATCGCCGACTTTAACCACGACGGGCGCAGGGACATCGCGGTGGGCAGCGAGGACGACGACCTGGTCAACATCCTCTACGGGAAGCGGGGCGGCGGCTTCAAGCCGGCCCGCCATTTCCCGGCGGGCGACTACCCGTTCGCGATCGTCGCACGAGATTTCAACCGCGACGGGCGGCCCGACATGGCGGTGCTCGACCGCAACTCCAGCAAGGTCGCCCTGCTGCGTTCGAAGCCCGGTGGCTTCCGGGCGCCGCAGTTCTTCGCCACCGGCCCCACCGCGGTCGACCAGACTCCCTACGACACCGAATCTGCGGACTTCAACCACGATGGTCACCCCGACCTGGCCGTCGCCGATTACGCCACCGGAAAGGTCGGCATTCTGCTCGGCAAGCGCGGAGCCTTCAGGGCGGTGCACCAGTTCAGCGCCGGAAGCGCTGCGGTGGCCCCGGTGAGCATCACCGTGGGCGATTTCAACGGCGACGGCAAGCCCGACGTCGCCACCCTCAACTACTACAAGCCGAACGGGGATCCCCCCGTGCAGGCTGCCGTTCTGCTCGGCCGCGGCAACGGCACCTTCCGCGCGCCGATCCGCAGAGACGCCGGCACGGAGGGTGCCTACGGCTTCGTCAAGGGCCGCTTCAACCCGGGGCGCAAGCTCGACCTCGCCGTCTCCGACTGCGACGGCAACGACAAGCTCTACCTGCTGCGGGGGAAGGGGAATGGTCATTTCCGCGCCCCGATCGGCTATCCCACGGTGGCGGGCTCGTGCGCGTATCAGCCCGCCGCCGCCGACTTCAACCTCGACGGCCGGCTCGACGTCGCCAACCTCAGCGAGGCCAACGGCAAGGCCTCGATCAGCTTCCAGAAGCGCACCGGTGGGTTCGGCAGCCCCCGCAAGCTGGGCGCGGTGGCGGAGGCCTACTCGGCGGCGGCCGGACGGCTGAACCGCGATCGCGCCCCGGACCTTGCCGTCCCGGATTACTCCAATCCTGACACGACGGTCCTGATCAACCGGCGCTAGGAGCCGCCTCGCCGCGCGGCTCGCGCAGCTGCTGCGCGGGGGTGAAGAAGTTGCGATAGGAGAGGCCGGTTGCGACCAGCGCCGCGATCGAGACGCTGCCGAGCAGCACGTAGAGCAGGATCAGCTGGAGGCGGACCGCGTCGGTCGGGCTGGCGCCGGCCAGCAGCATCCCGACCATCGTCCCCGGGAAGAAGATCAGCCCGGTGGTCTTGGTCGAGTCGATCAGGGTGATCATCCCGCTGCGAAGCGAGCGCCGGACGATCGGCATCGCCGCCTCGCGCGCCGTCGCCCCGAGGGCGAGGGTCGCCTCGATCTTCGCCCGCGAGTCGGCGACGTCGTCGCCGAGCCGGTTCAGGGCGACCGCCGAGGCGGTCATCGCGTTGCCGATCACCATGCCGCCGACCGGCACCAGGTAGCGCGGCGTCGGGTCAAAGACCCCCAGCGCGACGACCAGGCCCAGCGTGGTGGCGCCGGCGAGGGCGAGAGCGGCGAGCAGCGGCCAGAACGCCCCCGGGACCTTCTTCGCACGCGAGCGCGCCGTGAACGCCCCGAATAGGACCATCACCGCGAGCAGGGCGATCACCAGGACGATCGTGTCGGTCTCGAAGATCAGCTTGATTACGTACCCGATCGCGGTCAGCTGAACGAAGGAGCGGACCACGGCAATTCCGATGTCGCGCTCCAGGTCGGCCTCCCGCCAAAGGGAGATCGCCGCCGCCAGGACAACCAGCGCCAGCGAGGCTGCGACCTGGCCCAGCGAGAGGTGGATCGAGGTGCTCAGGCGATCAGCTCCTCGACCGGGCCGCAGCCGGCAAGGCGGCCGGCGTCGAGCTGGACGACGTAGTCGCCGAGGCGGCGCGCCTGGGCCGGATCGTGGGTGACAAGGACGATCGAGACGTCGATCTCCCGCCGCAGCTCGGCCAAGGTCGCCTCGATCGCGTCCCGGGCGGCCTGATCGAGGGCGGAGGTCGGCTCGTCGAGCAGCAGTACTCGCGGCTCCTGGGCCAGCGACCGGGCCAGCATCGCTCGCTGCTGCTCGCCGACAGAGAGCGCCAAGACGTCGCGCTCAGCAAAGGACGGGTCGAGGCCGGCGAGGCCGAGGCAGCGCTCCGCGTCGAGCTCGCGGTCCGCCAGGCGGGCGGCGAAGGTGAGGTTCGACCCGACGCTGCCTTCGAGCAGGGCCGGAAGCTGGGGCACCAGCGAGACCTCCCGCCGCAGCTCGAGCGGGTCATATCCCCCAAGAGCCTGGCCGCGATAGCCGATCTCGCCGGAGTCGGGATCGGCGAGGCGGTTGAGCAGCCGCAGCAGGGTCGACTTCCCCGCCCCAGAGGGCCCCACCAGCGCGCTCGCCCCCGGCGGGATCTCGACCGAGACGTCGCGCAGGACGTCACGCCCGGCGCGGCTGCAGCAGACCTC
>JBBRHQ010000057.1:0-12659 GCA_038222365.1 Solirubrobacterales bacterium | reverse complement strand
CCAACGGGGGCAGCCCGGGCTGATGTACGCGACCCGCGCAGCCCGCTCCCGCCCGGAGCCGTTCACCACCCGGCCGAGCATCGCCGAGCGGCTCGGCCTGCCCTATCTCGACGGGTTGATGGCGGTCTCGGCGATCGCCCTTGCCGGGTTCAGCGTCTTCACCCTCTCCCAGGCGACGCTGGGCGACGTTCCGGGCGACCGCTACTACTACGTCGAGCGCCAGGCGATCTACGCCGGCCTCGGGATCCTGGGGATGGCTCTTCTCACCCGGATCGACTACTCGCGCTTCCGCGAGCTGCGGGTCGGTATCTACACCTTCCTCTGCGTCAGCGTTTCGATGGTCTTCGTCTTCGGCTTCGCGGCACGGGGCTCGCGGCGCTCCTTCGACCTGCCTTTCTTCAGCTTCCAGCCTTCAGAGCTGGGCAAGCTGCTGCTGGCTCTGGCCCTCGCCGGATTCGTGATCGACGGCGCCAGACGGGGCTCTGAGATCCAGCGGACGGCCCGCTACCTCTTCCTCGGACTCGCCCCTGCGGCCCTCGTCTTCCTGCAGCCGGACCTCGGGACCTCGCTGGTCTACGGGGTGATCACGCTCTCGATCATGTACTTCTCGGGGATCCGCTGGACGCACTTCGCGGCCATCGGCGCCGGCTTCCTCGCTATCGTCACTGTTGTACTCGTGGTCGCCCCGATGATCGGCACACCCGTGCTGAAGGGCTACCAGGAGGAAAGGCTTACATCTTTTCTACATCCCAGCGCGGACCCAAGCGACGCCGGTTACCAACAGAATCAGGCCAAGATCGCCATCGGCTCCGGTCAGAAGACCGGTCGCGGCGACAGGGCCACACAGACCCGGCTGGACTTCGTTCCCGAGCGCCACACCGACTTCATCTTCGCGGTGATCGGGGAGCGCTACGGGTTCATGGGTGCCGCGTTCGTCCTGTTTCTCTACGCCCTGCTCATCTGGCGGGCGCTGCGGATCGTGACGCTCTCAAAGAACTTGTACGGGACCCTGGTCGCGGGCGGCTTGGCCGCCATGCTGATGTTCCAGGTCTTCGTCAACGTCGGGATGAGCCTCGGAATCATGCCCATCACCGGTATCCCATTACCGCTGATGAGCTACGGGGGCTCCTCGGTCATCGCCACGTTCCTGGCGGTGGGCGTTCTTCAGAGCATCCACATGCAAGCGCGACTCAGCCAGAAGAGCCGGTGGGCGTACTGACCCATCAACTGAGCTGAGGTAAATGAAGAAGACAATCCTGGTTTCCGCGGACCGCGGCGAAACGCGCGTGGCCGTGCTCGAAGCCAAAAAGCAAGGATCGAAGCGGGAGGTGGCGGAGCTCTACATCGAGCGCCGCGGCCGCCGTTCGATCGTCGGCAACATCTACAAGGGGAAGGTCGACAACGTCCTTCCCGGAATGGAGGCCGCCTTCGTCGACATCGGCCTGGAGCGAAACGGCTTCCTCCACGTCGACGAGATCGTCCTCCCCGGGGGCGAGCAGGCTCCCCGCCGCGGCCGCGGCAAGGGGCGGCGGATCGACGAGCTGATCAAGCCCGGTCAGGAGATCGTCGTTCAGGTGGTCAAGGACCCGCTGAAGACGAAGGGCGCGAGGCTCTCGATGAACGTCTCGATCGCCGGCCGCTACCTGGTCTACGCGCCCCAGGGCAGCGGGGTCGGGGTCAGCCGCCGGCTCGGCGACAAGGAGCGCGACCGCCTGCGCAAGATGGTCGATCGCACTTATGAGGGCCCGGGCGGGCTGATCGTCCGCACCGCCGCCCACGGCGCCAAGAAGACCGACTTCGTGCGCGAAGTCGGCTACCTGCACAAGCTCAACGACGTGCTCGCCAGGCGAACCGAGCAGGTGAAGGCGCCGGCGTTGGTCTTCCAGGAGGCCGACCTCTCGGTCAGGGTGCTGCGCGACGTCTTTCTCAGCGACTTCGAGAAGGCGATCATCGACTCCCCGAAGCAGCGCGACCGGGTAACCAGCTTCTTCCAGCGCACCGCGCCGGAGCTGGTCTCCGGGGTCGAGCTGTACGAGGACCCCAAGCCCCTGTTCGAGCGCTACGGGATCGAGGAGGAGATCAATTCGACCCTGAGCAGGCGGATCGACCTGCCCTCCGGTGGCTACCTGATCATCGACTACGCCGAGGCGTTGACCGTGATCGACGTCAACAGCGGCAGCTTCACCGGCCGCGGCAAGGGCGGGCTCGAGGAGACGATCACCAGGGTCAACACCGAGGCGGCCGACGAGGTCGTGCGCCAGCTGAGGCTGCGCGACATCGGCGGGATCATCGTCATCGACTTCATCGACATGGCCCGGGCCCGCAACCGCGACAAGGTGCTGACGGTGCTGCGCAAGGCGCTCGACGCGGACAAGTCGAAGAGCTACGTGGTCGAGGTCTCGCCGCTGGGGCTGGTCGAGATGACCCGCCAGAACGTCACCGACGGGGTCCGCGAGATCCTCACGGTTCGCTGCCCGACCTGCGAGGGCGAGGGGGTCGTCCTCTCGGCCGAGACGGTGGCGCTCGAGGGGCTGCGGAAGCTGCACGACATCGTCGCCGAGAAACCCGACCCGGAAGCCTTCCTGATCCGCGTCCATCCGAAGGTCGCGGCCGAACTGATCGATCCCGAGAGCGGCCTGGCCGAGTTCGAGGCCGAGAGGGGCAAGCAGTTCCACTTCGAGGGCGGCGAGGCATTGCCGATCGACACCTTCGAGCTGACCGAAGCGGGCAGCAAGGAGAAGATCGAGGAGCGGGCATTGCCGTTCAAGGTCGGTGAAGAGGTCCTGGTGAGGATCGACGAGCCACACATGTACAACGCCGACGATGCGGTGGCTCGGGTCGATTCCTACATGGTCAGCGTCAGCGGCGGCGCTCCGTTCGTCGGCGAGCGCAAGCTGGTGCGGATCGAGCGGGTCGAGCGGGCGGCGGCCGTGGCCTCGCTGCCGGGGGTCGAATCGAGCAACGGGAGCGGTGCCTCCGAGGCGGATGGGGACGGCTCCGAGCAGCTAGAATCCTCCGGCTCTGGCAGGCGCCGCCGCGGCCGCCGAGGTGGTCGCGGCCGTTCGCGCGCCGCGA
Organism: Solirubrobacterales bacterium; assembly: GCA_038222365.1. Lineage (GTDB taxonomy): Bacteria > Actinomycetota > Thermoleophilia > Solirubrobacterales > 70-9 > JBBRHQ01. Next base: position 9,584 of record JBBRHQ010000057.1, on the reverse strand, counting down.
ATCCCGACGACTGAGGACCGCGACAAGGCATGTACGCAGTGATCGAAAGCGGAGGCAAGCAGTACAAGGTTGAGAAGGGCACCGCCCTGCTCGTCGATCGCCTGCCCGAGGACGAGGGGGCCAAGGTCACCCTGCGTCCGGTGATGTTCCGCGACAAGGAGGTCGTTGCCGACAGCTCTGGGCTGGAGAAGGTGAAGGTCGAGGCGACGGTCGCCGAGCACCTGCGCGGGCCGAAGATCAAGATCTTCAAGTACAAGCCGAAGAAGGGGTACCGGCGGCGGGCCGGCCACCGCTCGGAGCTGACCAGGCTCGAGGTCACCGAGGTGAAGATGCTGACCCGCAAGCCGGCGGCGAAGAAGGCGGAGGCGAAGCCCGCGGCCGAGCCTGCAAGCAAGCCGGCGGCGCAGAAGCCGGCCGCAACCGCGAAGCCTGCGGCGAAGAAGCCCGCGGCGAAGAAGCCCGCGGCGAAGAAGCCCGCGGCGAAGAAGCCCGCGGCGAAGAAGCCGGCGGCCCGCAAGCCGGCCGCGAAGAAGGAGGACGGCGATGGCTCATAAGAAGGGGCTCGGCTCCAGTCGCAACGGCCGCGACTCGAACCCGAAGATGCTCGGGGTGAAGATCTTCGCCGGCCAGCGCGTCAACGGCGGGGAGATCATCGTCCGCCAGCGCGGCACCCGCTTCTGGCCGGGCGAGGGCACCGGCCTCGGCCGCGACCACACGATCTTCGCCACCCGCGCCGGAGTGGTCGACTTCTCACCCGCGCGGCGGGGCCGCACGATCAGCGTTTTGGCCGAGGACTGAGCCGGCGCTCAGCCCCCATGACCCGTCCTCCGGGTCGAGTGGCCGATATCAGCAGTAGGGGAGCGGTTTTCGTCCACTCGACGTCGCTCGATGCTTGTGGCACTCTCCCTTGATGCTGCACGACCGGGCGACGATCTACGTCGAGGGCGGCGCCGGGGGTAACGGTTGCGTCTCGTTCCGGCGGGAGGCGCACGTGCCCAAGGGCGGGCCCGACGGCGGCGACGGCGGGCACGGCGGCAATGTGGTCCTCATCTGCGACTCGTCCCGGCGGGATCTCGGCGCGCTGCGGGGGAGCAAGCACTTCCGCGCGGGGCGGGGCAGGCACGGCGAGGGGTCGAACCGGCATGGAACCAGGGGCGAGGACCGCGAGATACCGGTCGCGCCGGGTACCTCCGCCGTCGCCCTCGATGGCGCCGCGATTGAGCTGACCGAGCCCGGTCAGCGCGCCGTCGTCGCCCACGGCGGCCGCGGCGGTCAGGGGAACAAGCGCTTCGCCACCTCGACCCGCCAGGCGCCGCGCTTCTCCGAGCGGGGCGCGGGGGGCGAGTCGGGCTGGATCGAGCTGCGGCTGCGGCTGCTCGCCGACGCCGGACTGATCGGCCTGCCCAACGCCGGCAAGTCCTCGCTGATCGCGCGGCTGACACGGGCGGCCCCGAAGGTCGCCGATTACCCCTTCACGACGGTGGAGCCGGTCCTGGGAGCGATCGAGACGGACGAGCGCCAGGCGGTGATCGCCGACATCCCGGGGCTGATCGAGGGCGCCGCCGGCGGTGCCGGCCTGGGCCACGAGTTCCTCGCCCACGTCGAGCGCTGCTCGGTGCTCGTTCACCTGGTCGACCTCGCCCCGGCGGAGGGCGACCCGGTCGCCGCCTACGAGACCGTCCGTCGGGAGCTCTCCTCCTACGGCGCCCGCCTCGATCGGGTCTCCGAGATCGTCGTCCTCTCTAAGTCCGACCTCCTGCCGGTGGAGGAAGTCGAGCGGACCGCCGCGGAATGGCGGGGCCGACTCGGCGAACGGGTGATCGGCGTCCTGGCGGCCTCCTCGGCCACCGGCGCCGGGTTGGAGGATCTGAACCGGCTGATCGTCACCTCGATCCCGGCGGAGCCGCCCACGGCACCCGCCGCGGCGGGTCCGCCGGTGGGCTTCGAGGCCGAGCACCGCGTCTACCGCCCGGCCGGGGAAGGCGGCTACGACGTCGTCGCCGAGGGCGAGGGAGCCTTCCGGGTCACCGGCAGGGGGGTGGAGCTCCTGGTCGGGCGCCACGACCTCGCCAACGAGGAGGCGCTCTCCTACCTGGAGCAGCGGCTGACCGAGATCGGGGTCCTCGCCGCACTGCGCTCAGCCGGCTTCGAGCCGGGCGACGAGGTGCGGATCGGCGAGCACGAGTTCGAGCTGCACCCGGGTTGAGCGCCGGCGGTCGCTGCGAGCCGGGACCCGCCCGTACGCTCGACCCTTCCTAGACTGGGCGCCCATGACCCTGGTCGTCAAGCTCGGCTCATCGATCGTCGCCGCCGATGACGGCGAGCTGCGCGCCGACGTCCTCGACGGCGTCTGCGGGCAGGTCGCCGCGTTGCAGGCGGGCGGGGAGCGGGTGGTGATGGTCACCTCCGGGGCGATTGCCCGGGGGATCCGGCTGATGGGACTGCCCTCCCGACCCGCTGCGATGGACGAGCTCCAGGCCGCCTCGGCGATCGGCCAGGGCGACCTCTTCCGCGCCTATGAGTCGCGGTTGGACGCCAAGGACGTCCACGCCGCCCAGGTGCTGCTGACCGCATCCGATATCGCCGCCCGCACCAATTACCTCAATGCCCGCCAGACGCTGCGGCGGCTGCTCGAGTGGGGCGTGGTGCCGGTCGTCAACGAGAACGACACCACCGCGACCGACGAGATCACCTTTGGCGACAACGACTTTCTCGCCGCCCAGGTGGCGATCCTCCTCGACGCCAGGCTGCTGGTCCTGCTCACCGACATCGACGGCCTCCACGAGGCTGACCCGCGGATCGAGCCGGGCGCCGAGCTGGTCCGTGAGGTCGGCGGCCAAGAGCAGGTCGAGGGCCTGAGGATCGGCGACCGGACCTCGGCCTTCGGCTCGGGTGGGATGCGGAGCAAGGTCGCGGCCGCGGTGATGGCCGCGGAGGCGGGGATCGGCGCGGTGATCTGCAACGGGACGATCGATGGGACGCTGCGCGATGCTGCCGCGGGCGAATCGGTGGGAACCGCCTTCGCCGCCCGGGGAGGCAGGGGCTCGAGCTTCAAGCTCTGGCTGAAGCACGCGAAACCCGCTCACGGGCGGATCGCGGTGGACGAGGGCGCGGCTCGGATGCTGCGCGAAGCCGGCTCCAGCCTTCTGCCGGTCGGAATCGTCGCGGTCGAGGGCAGCTTCGGCGCCGGCGACGCGGTCGAGGTGACCTCGGGTGAGGAGGTGATCGGCAAGGGGATCGCCAACTACTCCGCGGAGGAGGTGGAGCGGATCAAGGGCCTGAAGAGCACCCAGGTGCGCGAGCTGATCCCGCACGCCGCCGAGGAGGCGGTCCACCGCGATTACTTCGTCCTCGCCTGAGCCAGCGGCGGCTACCCTTAGCCGCTGATGGCCACGACCACGACCAGCGTCGCCGAGGCCTGCGCGGCCGCCCGGGCCGCCTCGCTGGAGCTTATCCGCGCCCCCACCGGCGTCAAGGACGCCGTCCTGGAGGAATGCGCCCTGCTGCTCGAGCGCCGCGCCGCCGAGATCCTCGAGGCCAACGCCGCCGACCTCGCCGACCCCCGGGCCGAGTCGCTCTCGGCCGCCCTGCGGGATCGCCTCAGCCTGACCGGCGAGCGGATCGAGGCGATGGCAGCCGGGGTGCGGGCGATCGTCGCCCTGCCCGATCCGGTGGGCGAGGAAATCGAGCGGCGGGACCTCGAGAGCGGCATCGAGCTGCGCAAGGTCCGGGTTCCCCTCGGGGTCGTCGCGGTCGTCTATGAGGCGCGTCCCAACGTCACGATTGACTGCGCGGCGCTGACGATCAAGAGCGGCAACGCGATTGTCCTGCGCGGGTCCTCCTATGCCGAGCGCTCCAACGGCGCCCTGGCGGCGATCGTCCGCGAGGCGCTGGTGCAGACCGGGCTGCCGGCGGACGCCGTCGTGCTGCTCGGTGCCGCCGAACGGGAGGAGCTGGCGGAGCTGGCCACCCAGGACCGCCTCGTCGACCTACTCATACCGCGCGGGGGAGAGGGACTGAAGGAGGCGCTGAGGGAGGTGGCGACCGTCCCGGTGATGTACGCGGCGGCGGGCAATTGCCACGTCTACGTGCACTCTGAGGCCGACCTCGAGATGGCCAGGGCGATCGCCTATGACGCCAAGGTCGATCGCCCCGGGGTCTGCAACTCGGCCGAGAAGCTGCTCGTCGACCGCGAGGTGGCGCCGGCCGTCCTGCCGCCGCTGCTCGCCGACCTCGCCGCGGCGGGGGTCGAGCTGCTCGGCGACGCCGAGGCCCGGGAGAACGCGGGAGGCGCGGAGGTGGGGGAGGCCTCGCTGGAGGATTGGGACACCGAGTACCTCGAGATGAAGATGGCGGTCGGCGTGATCGACGGGCTCGAGGCCGCGATCGATCACATAAACCGGCACGGCAGCGGCCACTCGGAGGCGATCGTCACCTCCTCCGAGCAGGCGGCCGATCTGTTCATCGCCGGCGTCGACGCCGCCGCCGTCTACGTCAACGCATCGACCCGGTTCACCGACGGATACGAGTACGGGATGGGCGCCGAGATCGGCAACTCTACCCAGAAGCTGCACGCGCGCGGCCCGATCGGGCTGCGGGAGCTGACCACCTTCAAGTACATCGGCCGCGGCCAGGGCCAGGTGCGTGGCTAGCGGGCCGGGTGCCGGTATCGGCGTCCTCGGCTCGGCGTTCAACCCGCCCCACCTGGGCCATTTGGCGCTCGCCCAGGAGGCGCTCTGGCAGCTGGGCCTCTCCGAGGTGGTGCTGGTGCCGACCGGCCAGGCGCCCCACAAGCGGATCGTCGATGACCCCGGCAAGGAGATCCGGCTGGCGATGACCCGGCTGGCCGCCTCCGAGGACGCCCGCTTCACCGTCTCCACGGTGGAGGTCGAGCGGGAGGGGCCGTCCTACACGTCTGAGAGCTTGGCGCTGCTTGCCGAGGAGAAGGGAGACACCGAGCTGGTGTTCGTGATGGGCGCCGACGCCGCGGTCGGGCTGGAGAGCTGGCACCAGCCGGAGCGGGTGGTCGCGGCGGCGCGGATCGCGGTGGCGCGCCGCGCCGGGGTCTCCGAAGCGGAGGTGGCCGCGGTGCTGCGCAGCCTCGGCGCGCTGGAGAGGGCGACGATGCTGGAGATGCCGCAGTTCGGGGTCTCCTCCTCCGCGGTCCGCGAGAGGGCGGCGTCGCGGCGGCCCCTGCGCTACCTGGTCGCGGAGCCGGTCGCCCGGTTCATCGAGGAGCGGGGGGTGTACTCGCGATGAGCGAGGGCTCCCCGGAGAGGCTGGCGCTGCGGTTGGCCGAGCTGGCCGACTCGAAGAAGGCTGCCGAGATCGTCGTTCTCGACATGCGCGAGCTGGTCTCCTACACCGATTACCTGGTGATCTGCACCGCCGGGAACGAGCGTCAGGCGAAGGCGATCACCGACGAGGTACGGCTGCGTCTGAAGAAGGACGAGGCGCTGATCCCGGGACAGGTCGAGGGGGTGGGGGCGGCAGGATGGGTCGTGCTCGACTATCTCGATTGCGTCCTGCACGTGTTCACCGCCGAGGGGCGCGAGCGCTACCGCCTCGAGGAGCTGTGGCGCGATGCTCCCCGGGTCGAGCTCGAGCTGCCGGGCCGGCGGCCCCGCGCCGCCAGCGCCTGAAGCGAACGTGCGTTCCCGCCGTTGCGGGAAGCCGCGAATTACCGTCCGGGGGCCCACCTAGCGTTTCGCCCATGGGTGGCTTCCATAGGGGTTTCCTCGGCTACCGCCGCAGCGAGGTAGATGCGGCGATCGCCGCCTGGGACGGGAAGGTCGCCGAGCTCGATCGCCAGCTCGCCTACATGTCCGGTCTGATCATCGAGCGGGAGCGCGAGATCCGCGACCTCCAGGAAGAGCTGCGACTCGCCAACGAGCGCCATGACCACAGCCTGGCGTCGATCGAGGAAATCTCGCTTCGGATGGAGGAGGTCCAGGCGCAGGCTCGCGGCCAGGCGACCCGGATCCGGATGAAGGCGCTCGGCGAGGCGGTCGAGGTGAGCAAGAGGGTCCAGGACCTCGCGGGCCGGATCGGGATGGAGAGCGGCGCCGGCAACGGGTCGGCGGCGCACCCCGAGGTCTCGGCTGACCCGAATGGCAATGGCCACCACTCCGGGGTCGAGGCACAGGAGCTGTTCGAGGGGCTGGTCAGCGTGCAGATCGGCCCCCTCGGCGACTTTTCCCAGCTGGTCTCCTTCGAGGACGCGGCCGGCCAGATCGACGCCACCTCGGAGATCTCGGTCGAGCGCTTCTCCGAGGGCCGCGCCACCCTCTCGATCCGCCTCGATCAACCGGTCGAGCTGCTGCGGGAGCTGGAGGAGCGCTCGCCGCTCGAGTTCAAGGTCCGCCGGACGGCCGGCGACAGCGTCGTCCTCGACGTGGACGACCAGCAGGGCCCGCAGCAGCGCGCCGCCTGAACGCCTCCGCAGAGTCTCCTCGCCGCGGTTGTCACCCTTTTGTCACCCTTTTGTCACCTATGCGCCTTGATTGGCCGCTCAGGGAGCGCGAACATGTGTTCGTGCACAATCCAAACCACAAGGGGAACGTCGCCGAGCTGGCGATAGCCTCTGCGGCCTCGAGGCTCGGCCTGTCTGTTCTGAAGCCCATGACCGAGCACGAGCCCTACGACCTCGCGCTGGACCTGGGTTCGCGGATCCTGCGGGTGCAGTGCAAGTGGGCAAGTTGCCGGGGCGATGTGATCCGGGTCCACGTGGTTCGTTGCAGAACAAGTCGCCGCGGTTACGTCAGGGCCAGCTATCGCGCGGAAGAAATCGATGCTCTGGCGGCGTACTGCCAGGATCTTGATCGTTGCTATCTCCTGTCGATCTCGCTGGTCGTTGGGAGAGCCGCCATCCATCTCCGCACGGAGCTCCCCGAAACAACCAGAAGGCAGCGATAAACTGGGCCGCCGATTATGAACTTGGGGCTGTAGCTCAGCTGGAAGAGCGCCGCCATGGCATGGCGGAGGCCACGGGTTCGAGCCCCGTCAGCTCCACTTTCCACCCGTCACCCCGAGTAGTGCTGGGCTTCCCTAGCCGGCAAGGTTTTGAGGACCTCAACGAAACGGTTGGGATGGATGAGTTCTACGCCAAGCTCGCCCAGTACGTGCGCCGGGCTGAGGCTGGCGGAGAGGCATTGGTGACCCGGTGGGGCCGCCCGGTCGCCCGGCTAGGTCCACCCTGAGTTCGGCGCGCTCAACCCCTGCGTCGCCCTGCCGATGATCCCTCGGTGAGCGCGAATCAGTACGTATTCACCGAGGGGGTGCGGGCCACCCGCTCGACCTTCGAGCGCTGGACCACCGACCCCTGGCCGGTCCTAGGCGGATGGCTCGCCCTCAGCCTGGCGATCGCGCTCACCCTGCTGGGCGCCGTATGGGTCGTCTCCGGCCTTCTCACCCCCGACCTGACGCCGATCCACCTCGCCGGGCTGACCGAGCCGGCCGAGCCGGGCGACCTGGCTCCGATCCTCTTTCGCAACTCGCTGGTCCTGGCGCTGCACGCGACGGCCTGCGTCGCGGGGTTCATCGCCGGCGCCTCGATGCCGATCGCCGCAGCGCAGCGCAGCGGGCTCTCGCGCTGGGTCCACGTCAAGGCCGGCGAGCTGGCGATCGTCTTCGTCGCCGCCGTCACCCTCTTCTCGCTCAGCACCCAGGCCCTCTACCTCGGCTTCCAAGGCGCCACCATCTCCTCCCAGCTGGACATCTCTCAGGCGCAGCTGATCCTCAGCGTCGCCCCGCATGCGGTGCCCGAGCTAATGGCGCTCTTCCTGCCCCTCGCCGCGTGGCTGATCGCCAGTCGCCGCGGGGAGTGGAACCAGCTGCTCGCGGCGACCGTGATCACCGTCCTGATCGCGATTCCCGTCCTCATCCTCTGCTCGCTGGTCGAGGTCTACCTCTGGCCCCACATCCTCGAGGCGATGTCGCCGACCGGCCCCCATACACTCGACATGTGGGGCCCCTGAGCGACGGCTACATCCGCCTCATCCACTGGAGCGAGGAGGAAGCGCCGGAGCGGGCAACCCGGCTCGAGCAGCTCGGATATGAGGTCGAGGCAACCGTCCCCGGCACTTCGATCGGGATCCGCGAACTGAGCGCCCGACCCCCGGTGGCCTTGGTGATCGACCTCTCCCGCCTGCCCTCGCACGGCCGCGAGGTCGCCCGGGCGGTCCGCCAGTCGAAGGCGCTTCGCCTCGTACCGATCCTCTTCCTCGGCGGCAAGCCGGAGAAGGTCGCCGAGGCGGAGGACGAGTTTCCCGACGCCTGCTTCGCGGGGTGGGGGCAGGCCGGGGCGGCGCTCGAGGAGGCGATCGCCCATCCGCCTGTCGAACCGCTCGTCCCGGTATCCGATTCCGGCCCCCATTCGGGGACGCCGCTGCCGAAGAAGCTCGGGATCAAGGCGGGATCCGTGGTCGTCCTGATCGGGGCGCCGGATCGCTTCGAGGCAACGCTCGGAGAGCTTCCCGACGGCGCCGTGCTGCGGCGCGGCAGTCGCGGAGCCCGCGGGATCACCATCTGGTTCGAGCGGTCGGCGGCAAGCTTGCGTAAGCGGATCGAGGCCGTCGCGAAAGCCGCCGGAGAGGGGATGCTGTGGGTCGCCTGGCCGAAGGGGTCTTCGGCAATCGACACCGACCTCTCCGAAGGCATGGTGAGGGCGACCGGACTCGCAGCAGGGCTGGTGGACAGCAAGGTCTGCGCGATCGACGACGACTGGTCGGGCCTGCGGTTCACCAGACGCAGATCCTGAGCAGCCTGCAGATCTGTAGCTTGACACTTACGTAAGTTTCTGCTTACCTATCGGCGATGGCGATCAAGCTCTCCGAGCCTCACACCGCAGACACCGACCTGGTCGCCCGCGCGATCGCCGAGCCCCGCCGCCGACAGATTCTCTCCCTGACCCGCGATCGCGAGCTCAGCGCCGGCGAAATCGCTGCCGGTTTCGAGATCAGTCGCCCGGCGGTCTCCCAGCACATCGCCGTCCTCCGCGACGCCGGCCTCCTGGCCGAGCGGCGCGAGGGAACCCGCCGGCTCTACCGGGCCCGCCCTGAGCCTCTGGCCGGGCTGCGCGACTTCATCGAGGGATTCTGGACCGACCGTCTCGAGCGGCTGAAGCTCGCCGCCGAGCTCGAACAGCAAAGGAGGAACAAGAGTGCCAAGCACAGGAACAACCGCGGCCGTAGAGATGGCGACAAGGATCGAGGCAAGCCCTGAGGCCATCTTCGGCTTCTTCACCGAGCCCGACAAGATGATCCAGTGGATGGGGCGCGAGGCGCAGCTCGACCCGCGGCCGGGCGGTCTCTTTCACTGCGACGTGAATGGGCGGAGCATCGCCTCCGGCTCCTTCCTCGAGGTTGATCCTCCGCGAAAGGTCGTCTTCAGCTTCGGCTGGGAGAAGGGGGAAAGCGTTGTTGAGCCGGGCGCCAGCACGGTCGAGGTCACGCTCGAGCCCGATGGCGACGCGACCGTGGTCCGCCTCGTCCACCGCGACCTGCCGAGCGAGGACGCGGCCAGCTCGCACCGCGAGGGCTGGAGCCACTACATCGATCGCCTCGTCGTCGTCGCCGCCGGCGGCG
>JBBRHQ010000056.1:0-12676 GCA_038222365.1 Solirubrobacterales bacterium | reverse complement strand
GGGCCCGGCCCCACCTTCACATTGGGGGTGCCGGGCTGGTTTATCTGGCTGGCGGCCGGGGGCGGCGCCATGTGGCACGGCCCAAATGGGGGGGGGGGCGCCGCCGCGGGCCCCGACGACGCGGAGTGCATCGCTGCGGTGAAGCGCTACCTCTCCTTCTTTCCCTCCAACTGCGAGCAGCGCCCGCCGATGCGGGAAACCTCAGACCCCGAGGACCGCGCCTCCGAGCGCCTCCTGGAAATCGTCCCCGACTCCTCGCGCAAGCCCTACGACATGTACGAGGTGATCTCGGAGATCGTCGACGATGGCGAGTACTTCGACATCAAGCCCAAGTTCGCCCGCACCCTGATCACCTGCCTCGCCCGCTTCGGTGGACAGCCGGTCGGGATCGTCGCCAACCAACCCAAGCACCTCGGCGGAATCCTCGAGAACGACTCCGCCGACAAGGCGGCCCGCTTCATCAACCTCTGCGACGCCTTCAACATTCCCCTGGTCTTCCTCCAGGACGTCCCCGGATTCATGGTCGGCTCGAAGGTCGAGCACGCCGGGATCATCCGCCACGGGGCGAAGATGCTCTACGCCGTCTCCCGAGCCACCGTGCCGAAGGTGACGGTGGTGGTGCGCAAGGCCTACGGCGCCGGCTACTACGTGATGTGCGGCAAGGCCTATGAGCCCGACCTGATCGTCGCCTGGCCCGGGGCGGAGATCTCGGTGATGGGACCGGAGGGAGCGGTCAACATCATCGGCCGCTCGGCGATCGAGGCCTCCGAGGACCCGGAGGCCACCCGCGAGGCGATGCTCTCGGCCGTCCGCGCCCAGATCGACCCATACATCGCAGCCGGCAACGCCACGATCGACGACATCATCGACCCCCGCGAAACACGGCCGACGATCGTCCGCGCCCTGCGGATGGCGAAGGACAAGCGGGTTGAGCGGCCCTGGCGCAAGCACGGGGTGATGCCGGTATGAGGGTCGGTGAGCGCATCGTCGCCGCATCCAACCGCTTCTATCTGCGCATCCGTCACCCACAGGCGTTCAAGGCGACCGCCGGGCCGCGGGCGCATGACCTGGAGGCGATGGAGGGCGCCAACTATTGCCTGCTCGTGACCTTCCGCGGCGCCGGCGAAGGGGTGCCGACGCCGGTCTGGTTCGGCCTCGACCAGGGTTGCCTGTACTTCCACAGCGAGGAGCATGTCGGGAAGATCAAGCGCATCCGCAACGACCCGCGCGTGCTGTGCGGCCCCTGCACGGTGCGGGGAAAGCCGACCGGCCCGATGGGGGAAGGGCGCGCTCGCGTGCTTCCGGCGCCGGAGGAAGAGCGGGCCGAGCGCGCGATCCAATCGAACTACGGCCTCTTCCGCCGCGTCTACGAGAAGGCGGGTGGCGGGCTCGCCGGCCTCGACATGGTCTACGTAGAGGTAACTCCGGAGGAGGCCGTGGGCCGGTGAGCCGCTTCGAGGACCCGGTGATCATCAGCTGCTCGATTTCCGGCGCGATCGCCAACCGCGAGCAGTGCCCGGCGATCCCCTACACGCCCGAGGAGTACGCGGCCGAGGCGCGGCGCGCGGTGGATGAGGGCGCCAGCCAGATCCACATCCACGCCCGCACCCCGGACGGCACGCCTTCGTATGAGATCGAGGACTTCCGGGCGATCACCGAGGCGATCCTGGCCGAGGTGGACGACGTGATCGTCAACTACTCGACCGGGGCGATCGGGATCCCGATCGAGAAGCGGATCGCCTACCTGCGGGAGCTGAGGCCCGACGTCGCCGCGCTCAACATGAGCTCGATGAACTACGCCAAGTACTCGAAGCGGCGTAAGGACTTTGTCTTCAAGGCGGTGTTCGAGAACAGCTTCGACACGATCATCGAGTTCCTCGGGGTGATGCGCGAGCTTCAGATCAAGCCCGAGCACGAGTGCTTCGACGCTGGCCACGTCGCAAACCTCGACCCGCTGATCGACATGGGCCTGCTCGAGCCGCCGCTTCAGATCTCCCTGGTGATGGGGGTGAACGGCGGCATCCGGCCCAACGCCCGCAACGTCGCCCTGATGTCCGAGCAGGTGCCGGGGGGCGCCGAGGGCCCGAACGCCTGGCAGGTGATCGGCATTTCCCGCGACCAGTGGAAGCTGCTCGGCGCCTCGCTGGTGCTCGGCGGCAACGTCCGCGCCGGGCTCGAGGACAACCTCTACCTGCCGAACGGCGAGATGGCGCGATCCAACGGCGAGCTGATCGCCAAGGCGCGCCAGATGGCCGAGGACGTCGGCCGCCGGGCCGCCACCGTCCCCGAGGCGCGCGAGATGCTCGGGCTGCCGAAGCGCGCCGTCGCCGGGGCGGAGGCCTAGGTGGCCGCGGCGACCCCGCTGCTGGAGCGGCTGATGCCCGCCCACGACTTCGGCGAGCGCCACGAGCGCACGATCGCCGCCGATCCCGGCAGCGTCCGGGCCGCGATCCGCGCCGTGACTCCCGACGACGTCCCCATGGCGCGGGTGCTGATGAGCCTGCGGGGAATCTCCCGCCGCACCGGTCCGGGGGACCGCCCCTTCATCGAGGGGATGACACGGATCGGCTTCGCCGAGCTGGACGACGGCAGCGAGGAGGAGATGGTCTTCGGCGGGATCGGACAGCCCTGGCATTTGTCCGGCGGCGAGACCGTGGCGGTCGAGGACGCCGCCTCGTTCGCGAGCTTCGAGCGGCACGGCTTCGTCAGGATGGCGATGGACTTTCGGATCCGCCCGGCGCCGCAGGGAACGAGGCTTCAGACCCGCACCTGGGTGAAGGCCACCGACCCCGGCAGCAGGCGCCGCTTCCGGGCCTACTGGCTGGCCGTAAAGCCCGGGAGCGGGATCATCCGTCGCAGCCTGCTGAGCGCGATTGCCCGGCGGGCCGAGACCGGAGGCTGATGCCCGATGCCCGATGCCCTTGATGCCGAGCTTCCCCTCAGCGACATCCGAATCCTCGACCTGACCCGCCTGCTCCCCGGGGGCTTCTGCTCCCTGCTGCTCGCCGACCTGGGCGCCGAGGTGCTGAAGGTCGAGGACACCGGAGCCGGAGACTACGTCCGCTGGGCCCCGCCCTACTACGGGGAGGAAGATCAGCAGGACCTCGGCACCCGCTCGGCCCTCTACCTGGCGCTGAACCGGGGCAAGCGGTCGATCCGGCTGGACCTGAAGTCGGAGGCGGGCCGGGAGGCCCTGCTGCGGCTGGTCGCCGAGTTCGACGTCGTCCTCGACGGCTTCCGCCCCGGCGTCCTCGACCGGCTCGGCGTCGGCTACGAGCGCATGCAGGAGGCCAACTCCGGGATCGTCTTCTGCGCGATCACCGGCTACGGCCAGGACGGGCCGATGACCCAGCGCGCAGGGCACGACACCAACTACCTCGGCCTGATCGGCCTGCTCGGCCTGACCGGCGCGGCAGGCGGGGCGCCGGTGCAGTCCGCCGGCCAGATCGCCGACCTCGGCGGCGGCGCGATGATGGCGGCCTTCGGGGTGATGGCGGCCCTGCACGAGCGCCAACGCTCCGGGGAGGGCCAGCTGGTCGATGTCTCGATGACCGACGGAGCGCTGTCCTGGCTGGCGATGGTCGCCGGCCGCTACTTCTGCGACGGGGTCGTGCCGAAGCGCGGCGACCTCGAGCTGGCCGGGAGGATCGTCTGCTACTTCCCGTATGAGGTCGCCGACGGCTGGGTCAGCTGCGGGGCGCTGGAGCCGAAGTTCTGGGCTGCCTTCTGCAACGGCGCCGGGCGGCCCGAACTGATCTCCAAGCAATTCGAGCGCCCCGGGTCGGAGGCCTGGCGGGAGATCGCCGCCGTCTTCCGTTCACGCAGCCGGGAGGAATGGCTGGCCTTCAACGACGAGCACGACTGCTGCATCGAGCCGATCCTCGACCTCGACGAGGCGCTCGACTCCGACCTCGTCAAGGCCCGCGAGATGGTGGTCGAGCTCGACCAGCCCGAGATCGGGCCGGTGCGCCAGGTCGGGATACCGATCAAGCTCTCGCGAACGCCCGGCAGGGTCGAGCGCCCCGCGCCGGCCCTCGGGGAGCACACCGAAGAGGCGCTGCGCGGCGTCGGCTTCACCGAGGAGGAGATCGCCTCGATGATCTCCTCGGGCGCCGCGGCGGCGACGTCGGGGGCGCCGCAGTCCTCCTTCTTGGGATGACCCAGCGAGCCCGAGCCAAGGGGCGGGAAGCCGAGCGGGGCTCGAACGGAACGAACGGGTTCCTGCGGATGAAGGAGCTGGCCGCGGCATCGGGAGTGCCGGCGCCGACGATCAAGCACTACCTGCGAGAGGGTCTTTTGCCCGAGCCGGTCAAGACGTCGCGCAACATGGCCTACTACCCGCCCGAGTTCGTCGAGCGGATCCGCCTGATCAAGCGCCTCCAGGAGGAGCGCTTCATGCCGCTGCGGGCGATCAAGTCCCTGCTCGACGAGGGGCCCGACCGGGCTCAAGCGCTGGTCGAGATCGAGGACCGGATTCTCGAGCGGGCGCTCGAGGGCGAGCGGACCCGGACCAGCGCCGCCCAGGTCCGGGAGGCCTACGGCGTCCCCAGAGAGGTTCTCGATCGGCTCGAGAAGCTCGAGATCCTCAGCCCCAACAGCCGCGGTTACTCACCCTCCGACGTCAAGGTGATCGAGGCGATCAGCCGCTTCCGCGCCGGCGGCTATGACGAGGAGATCGGCTTCACCGTCTATGACACGCTGCGCTACAAGCGGGCGCTGGAGCAGCTGGTCAAAGAGGAGGTCGCGGTGCTGACCGAGCGCCTCGCCGGCGAGATGGAGCCCGAGCGGGTGGCCGAGCTGATCGAGGCCGGCGCGGAGCCGCTGAAGGATCTGATCGCAGCCCTCCACACCAAGCTCTTGATCGCCGAGCTGGAGCGCCAGCCGCGCAGCCCCACCCGCCGAGTGTGACTTCAGGGCTGCATTGCAGCCTCTAGGTCACGCTCGGCCGTCGGCGTCGCGGGCGACGGCGAGGATCTCCTCGGCCAGCTTGGCGCCGTCGGAGGGCTGATCCGGGGTCGCCGCGATTCGCAGCACGACCTGGTCGCGGTCGATCTCCTCGAGCGAGATCCGCGGCGGGTAGCGGGTCGGCACGGTGACCGAGCTGGCGAGGCGGTCCTGGATCACGCTCGGGCTGACGCTCGAGTCGAAGCGCGCCCGCAGGTCGACCTGCTGGGGCTCGCGCAGCGGCACCACCGCCAGGGCGAGGAGGACGCTGTTGGGGATCATCATCCGGTCGGCGCCGTTGACGAAGTTGGTGTAGAAGAGGCCAAGCGAGCTGACCGTCCCCTCGACCGATCCCGCCATCGGGCCCCCGGTGAGCCGGACCCGTTCGCCAACCCGGAACGGTTTCGTCCCCTGAAGGACGATCCCGGCGAAGAGGTTGCCGATCGTCTGCTGCGCGGCGAGTCCGAGGATCACCGCGGTGAAGGCGCCGCCCACCGCGAGGGTGTCCGTCCTCACCCCGGCGATCCGCAGCGCGAGGACGACCACTCCGGCGATCGTCAGGAGGCGGATGACGAAGCCGACGGTCCCCGCGGTCCCCGGCTCCATGCGGCGAAACAAGGCCGGAGCGATGCCGCGGCCGAGCGAGCGCGCCAGGCCCCAGCCGAGGATGACCAGGGCCGCGACAGTGGCGATCCGCGCCTGCGTCCCGTAGCCGGGGAAGAGCTGGTGACGCTGGCCGAACAGCACCAGCACCCCGGCGATCATCGCCGCGAAGAGGACGATCTGGCCGTAGGCGCGGCGGGCGCTGCGGCGGCCGGCACCGGGCCCGGGGTCGACCTCGCCCTCCAGCCCGGCGGCGCGCCAGGCGTGGGAGCGTGTCTCGAACATGCGGCGCGCGGTCTCCTCGTGGTGATTTCGGCGGAACGGGTTCATGGCCAACCGATGAGGGTGACGCTTCCGCGCCGGACCTTGTGTGCGCTGCGTCACGCGCCGCGCGTCACGCGTCAGGCGGCGGCGCGCATCTCGGCCAGGCCCTGCTCGCGGGAGACGACCGGCTCGTATCCCAGCTCGCGACGCGCCTTGGAGATGTTGATCGTGCACTCCTGGGTCAGGACCCAGCTGGCGAAGCGGCTGAGCGGCGGGGCGCCGGGCACCGGGAGGTGCTTCCAGGCGGCCTCGAAGATCGCGGCCATCGGTCCCGCCAGGGCGCCGGGCAAGCTGCGGTCGGGGGGCTCGACGCCCTTGGTCGCGAGCATCTCGGTGACGAACTCGCGGAAGATCACCGGATCGCCGTCGGTGACGAAATAGGCCTCGCCCGGCGCGCCGCGCTCGGCCCCGAGCATCAGGCCCTCGACCACGTTTCCGACGTGGGTGATCGCGGTCAGGTTCCGGCCGCCACCGACCCAGGCAAAGCGGCCCTTGGCGATCATCTCGGAGATCGCCGGGAGCAGGGTGGTGTCGCCCTCGCCCCAGACGAAGCGGGGCCGGAGGACGACCGTCTCGAAGCCATCGCGGTTGGCCGCTCTGACCAGCTGCTCGGCCCGCGCCTTGCTCGCCGGGTAAGGTGCCTTCGAGTCGGGGCGAAGCGGCGTCGTTTCGTCGACGTCGACGAGCGGCTCGCCCGCCATCAGTGCCGCCTCGGTGCCGCAGTGCACGAAGCGCCGCACCCCGGCGGCCTCGGAGGCGGCGAGGACGTTGGCCGTGCCGATCACGTTGCCGCGCTTGAACTCCTCCCACGGTCCCGAATCGCCCAGATGGGCGGCCAGGTGGAAGCTGACCTCGCAGCCTTCGGCCCCGGAGCTCATCGCCTCGCGATCGCCCAGCTCGCCTCGCACTGCGGCCGCTCCGAGCGCCTCGACCGCGGCGGAGGAGGCATCGGAGCGTGCCAGCGCCCGCACCGTCCATCCCTCGGCGAGCAGGCGGGCGATCAGCCGGCCGCCGATGAACCCCGAGCCTCCGGTCACGAACGCCGCCTTCGCCATCGCCTCACCCTAGAGCCCCGCCGGCCGAAAGTAACCTTCCGTGCCCCGATCTGCCCGAAAGGTGCGGTCCGGCTCGAACCTCTAGCGTTGTAGAGGTGGCGGCGGCGCTGATCACAGGGACCTCGACGGGCATCGGCCGCGCAGCGGCGCTGCGTCTCGACTCGCACGGCTGGAGGGTCTTCGCCGGGGTTCGCAGCGAGGAGGACGCCGATTCGCTGCGCCAGTCCGCCTCGGAGCGCCTGGCGCCGTTGAGGATCGACGTCACCGACCCGGACTCGATCGCCGCAGCCGCCTCGACGCTCGAGGCCGAGCTCGACGGCCTCGGGGTCGACGGGCTCGTCAACAACGCCGGCGTCGCCATCCCGGGGCCGCTGGAGACCCTGCCGATCGACGACTTCCGCCGCCAGATCGAGATCAACCTGATCGGCCAGGTCGCCGTCACCCAGGCGATCCTGCCGGCGATCCGGCGCGCCGGCGGCCGGATCGTCTTCGTCAGCTCGGTCGGCGGGCGCACGGCGCTGCCCTTCACCGGCGCCTACCACGCCTCGAAGTTCGGGATCGAGGCGGTGGGGGACTCGCTACGCCAGGAGCTTCGGCGGTGGGGAATCGAGGTTTCGCTGATCGAGCCTGGTGCGGTCGCCACCCCGATCTGGGAGAAGGGCCAGGCCGAGGCCGACGAGATCTCCGAGCGCGCCCCCGAGCGCCACGACCCGCTCTACGCTGACGTGCTCGGGAGATATCGCGAAACCGTTCGCAAGGTTGGCGCGGGCGGAGTGCCCCCGGAGCAGGTGGCCGAGGCGATCGAGGAGGCCCTCACCGCTTCTCGGCCGAAGACGCGCCAGCTGATCGGCCGCCGGGCGAAGATCCAGGCCCGCCTCGGAAAGCTGCTGCCCGATCGCGTCTTCGACCGCATCGTGGCCCGCGAGATGGGCCTCTGAGCGCTCGCGACCTATACTTGGCGCGCTCCGATTGACTGGTCAGTCAGCCGACCGGACGCCAGAGCGGCACCGAGCCGCGAGGATTGAGAGGAAGGGGTCTGGATTGCGCGCCGCTGCCGTGCAGCTCAACTCGACTGGGCAAAAGGAGCGAAACCTCGAGGTCGCCGAGCGCCTCGTCCGGGCGGCGGCAGCCGACGGGGCGACACTGGTGGCGCTGCCCGAGAAGTGGAACCTGCTCGCCGGGGGCGAGACGCTTCACGCCGGGGCGGAGCCGCTCGACGGGCCGAGCCTGGAGGCGGCCCGCTCCTGGGCCCGGGGGCTGGGGATCCACCTGCTTGCCGGCTCGATCTGCGAGCTGGGCGACGGCGGCCGCTGCCACAACACCTCGGTTCTGATCGATCCCGAGGGCGCCGACATCGCGGCCTACCGGAAGATCCACATGTTCGACGTCGAGGTCGGCGGAGTCTCCTACCGCGAGTCCGAGGTCGAGGAGGCAGGGACTGAGATCGTCGCCGCCGAAGGTCCGGAGCCCCATTCCCTCGATGATTCGATCATCGGCTTGCCCACGATCGGCCTTTCGGTCTGTTATGACCTCCGCTTCCCCGAGCTCTACCGGATCCTCGCCGTCCGCGGCGCCCGCCTGGTCACGGTCCCCTCGGCCTTCACCATGGCCACCGGGCCCGATCACTGGCAGGTGCTGCTGCGGGCCAGGGCGATCGAGAACCAGCTCTTCGTGATCGCCCCCAACCAGTTCGGCAAGGCGCCCCCCTTCCACTCCTACGGGCGCTCGGCGATCGTCGACCCCTGGGGCGTGGCGATCGCCACCGCTGCGGACGGGGAGGGCTTCATCGCCGCCGACCTCGACCTGGCTGCGCAGGAGCGGATTCGCGAGTCGCTGCCCTCGCTCGCCAATCGCCGCCCGCAGGCCTACCGTTGGCCACAGCACGCCGAGGCGTCGATCCGATGAGCAAGGCGCCCCCGATCGAGAAGCGCCGCCAGATCCTCGACTCGGCCGTCCGTGTATTCGCCCGGCAGGGGTTTCACTCGACCCGGGTCTCCGACATCGCCGACGAGGCCGGGGTCGCCTATGGACTCGTCTACCACTACTTCAACTCGAAGGACCAGGTGCTGAACGAGCTCTTCACCGAGCGCTGGTCGCTGCTGCTGGCGGCGATCGAAGAGGCTGATGGAAGCGACGCCAGCCCCCGCGAGAAGCTGACGGCGGTCGCCGCCTTCATCGTCGACTCCTACAGCCACGACCCGGAACTGATGAAAGTGATCATCGTCGAGGTGACCCGAGCGGCCAACTCCTTCGGGCGCACTCATCTGCCCGAGATCTCCAGCGCCTATGACTCGATCGCGAGGATCGTCGCCGAGGGCCAGGGCGCCGGGGCGTTCCGCGCCGACATCGATCCGCATTTCGCCTCGATGGCCTTCTACGGGGCGATCGAACAGCTGCTCTCCGGTTGGATCTTCGAGTTGATCCCGGCCTCGGACGCCGATTACGACGAGGCCAAGGAGCTGGTCGTGGGGACGATCTGCGACGGGCTCGAGCCCCGGTAGGGCGCTGCCGTGTGGGAATCGCTGGCGACCACCCGCGGCCAGGACCGGGCCCTTCACGGAGCGGCCAAGGCGCTCAACGTCGCGGTCGGCC
This sequence comes from Solirubrobacterales bacterium, assembly GCA_038222365.1. Taxonomy (GTDB): domain Bacteria; phylum Actinomycetota; class Thermoleophilia; order Solirubrobacterales; family 70-9; genus JBBRHQ01. Next base: position 3,158 of record JBBRHQ010000056.1, on the reverse strand, counting down.
TCTTCGCCGTCCCGGCGTGGCTGATCGGACAGCGTCTCGGGATGCCGCTGCGCCGCGCCCTGCTGGAGCGGGGGGAACGGGTGGCGCTTCCCGTCCCCGCTGCGGGGGAGCGCTCGATGAGCGCCCTGATGGACGAGCTGGAGGCGATCCCGCACCAGCTTGCGCCCAGCGCCTGGAGAGAGGCGCGCAAGGGCCTTCGCGACCTGACCAGCTTCGCCCTCGCCCAGTCCCGTCAGGGCCTCGACCTCGGTTACTCCTACCCGGCGCAGTGGGGCGACGAGTGGTTCCTCGGCGCAGACGGCGAGCACATCGGGGCCAGTATCGCCGTCCATCCCGACCCCCGCCCCGGCCTGGTCCTCGCCCACGGGCTGTTCTCCTCGCGACGCTTCGACTACGTCCGCGAGATCGCCGTGCGCGCCTTCTATGAGTGGGGATTCAACGTCTGCGCGATCGACCTGCGCAGCTTCGGCGCCACCGAGTACCTCTCGCGAGCCCCTTCGACCGCCGGCTGGAAGGAAGGCGAGGACATCGTCTGCGCCGGCCGCTTCCTGAAGGAGTCGGGTTCGACCACAGTCGGCGCGCTGGGCATCTCCCTGGGCGGCTCCTCGGTGCTGGGAGCATGCCATGTCGAGGGCGCCGAGGAGGCACTCGACGGCGGTGTGGTCGCGATCGCCGCTCCCGCCGACACCCATTACATGGTGAGGCGGATCTCCCGCCCCCGACGACGCGACCGCGGCTATGACCCGATGGCCGCGCTGCAGGCGATGCTGCACTCGCGCATCCACGCCTCCCGCTGGCCCGTCGACTTCGAGGACTTCGCCGACCCGATCGAACACCTGGCGGCCCCCTACTACGGGGTCGAGCCGTCGGTCATCTGGGAGCGATCCTCGGCCCGCACGACGATCTCCGGGGCGCGGGTGCCGGTGCTGGCCCTGCACTCCGCCGACGACTGGCTCGTCCCCGTCGCACAGGCGGAGACGCTCCGGGAGGCGGCCGCCGGAAATGATCTGGTGCGCGTTTGGACGGTCCCCGCCGGCGGACACGGCGCCGCTGACGCGATCGACGAGCGCTGGGCCTATGCGGTGTACCGGCGCTTCTTCGAGCGCTGGGCGGCCTATCCCGACCGCGAACGGGACGAGGTGGTTTACTCCACGGCCCCTGCCGGGAAGGTCGAAGCAAGTGGATAACGAGATGGTCAAACGGTTCCTCTGGAGCGGCACCCTCGCCGCGTCCAGCGCCCTCGCCAGCATCGCCGCAGCCCGGCTCGCGGCGGTGATCTGGCGCCGCGTCTTCGACGAGGATCCGCCCGAATAGAGCACCCGATGCCCGAGACCCCGAACATCCCCCCGCCGATCCCGCCCGACCCCTCGAGGCGTGGCGTCGGCGAGCTCTTCGTCGACGTCTCCGAGCGCACGACGACGATCCTCCGCGAGGAGATCGAGCTGGCCAAGGTCGAGGTTTCGGAGAAGGTCGCCAAGCTCCTGCGCGGGGGCGCTGTAGGGGCGGCCGCCGGGGCCTTCGCCTTCCTGGCGCTGATCATGGTCCTGGTCGGGCTCTCCTACCTGATCGACGACCTCCTCTTCGAGGACACCCTCTGGCCCGGCTTCCTGATTGTCGCCGCGGTCCTGCTGCTGCTCGCCGCGCTCGCCGGCTGGCTCGCCTACCGCTCGATCCAGGCCGGCTCGCCTCCGACCCCCGATCAGGCGATCGAGGACGTCAAGCAGACCCGCGCCGTGCTCGAGCACGGCGAGACGCCGAAGGCCCCCGATGCTCCTCGCCTCGAGAGGGCGGGGCAGTGAGCGCCGCGGGCGGTCCCCAGCCCGACCCGGTCCGCGCCCGCTCCACGGTGGGGGCGCCGGGTCGAAGCGCGGCCGAGATACGCCGCGATCTCGAGGCTCAGCGCGGTGAGCTGAGCGCCTCGGTCGAGGAGCTTCGCACCAAGGTCAACGAGCTGACCGACTGGCGCCGCCAGGTCAGCGAGCACCGCACCGAGCTGATCACCGCCGCCGCGGTCGCCGGCTTCGTGGTCGGCGGCATCCTCGCCCTGCGCCGCCGCCGCCGCTAGCTCCAGCCGTAGGTGCTGCCGACGCCGAGCATGCCGGGGCCGACGTGGGCTCCGAGCACCGGCCCGATCTCCGAGAGGAAGACAGGCTCGCAGCCGAAGATTTCCCGGCAGTCCTCGGCGAGGGAGGCAGCCGACTCCGGGTCCTGGATGTGCTGGACGACCCAGGCGTCGGCGCCGGAGTCGTGGCGCTGGGCGGCGTAGTCGCAGAGTCGCTCGATCGATCGCGCTCTGGTCCGCGATCTCGGTCTCGCGGCGCTGCTCGCCGTCGAGCGTCACGTAGAGGCTGATCACTTCGATGCCGTGGGCCTCGATCAGCTCGGACGGCAGATAGGTGGTCGAGTCGCAGACGATCGCGGTCTGGGGGCTGGGACTCAAGGGAGCCGGTTCTATCAGAACGCCGATGCTCATCTAGGATCTGCCGCCGTGGCAAAGACCTTGGTCACAGGGGGCTCGGGCTTCATCGGCTCGAATCTGGTCGGCGCGCTGGCCAAGCGCGGCGACGATCTCCGCCTTCTGGCGCGGCGCAAGTCGAATCTCGATCACCTCTCCGAGGTCGAGTTCGAGCGGCTCACGGGCGACGTCACCGACCGCCGCGCTGTGCGCAGGGCGGTGGAGGGAGTGGAACGGGTCTTCCACGTCGCCGGCACCACCTCGATGCGGCCCGGGACCGCCGAGCGTGTCTTCGCGGTCAACGTCGGAGGCACCCGGATCGTCATGGAGGAGGCGCTGGCGGCGGGAGTGGAGCGGGTCGTCCTAACCTCCTCGGCGGGCGCCGTTGGCCCCGCCAAGCCCGGGGGCACCGCCGATGAGACGCAGCCTTTCACCGCCGGGCGGCTGGGGGTCGCCTATATCAACTCCAAGCACGAGGCCGAGGTCGAGGCGCTTCGGGTGGCCGCCCACGGCCTCGACCTGGTGATTGTCAACCCGACCTTTGTGCTGGGGCCGGACGATCCGACCAGGGGGACCTCGAACCGTCTGATCCGACGGGTGCTGCTGCGCCAGATCCCGGTCTACGTCGACGGCGGGCTCAACGTGGTCGACGTCCGCGACGTGGCCGAGGGTCACCTGCTCGCCGACCGCAAGGGAAAGCCCG
>JBBRHQ010000055.1:0-12884 GCA_038222365.1 Solirubrobacterales bacterium | reverse complement strand
ACGTAAACGAAGCTGATACCGACCTCGCGCTGGATCCCCTTCAGCTCGACCTGGAGGCCCTAGCGGAGCTTCAGGTCGAGCGCCCCGAGCGGCGCGTCGAGGAGCAGGACCGTCGGCAGGTTGACCAAGGCGCGCGCCAGGGCGACCCGCTGCTGCTGCCCGCCGGAGAGCTGGTTGGGGCGGCGCCTTGCTTCACGGGCGAGGCCGACCCGCTCCAGCTCGGCGGTGACCCGGGTGGCGATCTCGTCCTTGGCGACCTTCTTGCGCCGCAGGCCGAAGCCGACGTTCTCCTCGACGCTGAGATGGGGGAACAGGGCGTAGCTCTGAAAGACGGTGTTGGTGGGGCGCTTGAAGGCGGGCAGGGTGGCGACGTCGCTCCCGTCGATCAGCAGCCGCCCCATTGTCGGCAGCTCGAAGCCGGCGATCATCCGCAGCGTCGTGGTCTTGCCGCAGCCGCTCGGCCCCAGCAGGGTGAAGAACTCGCCCTGGGCGATCGTCAGGTCGACGTCATCCACGGCGACCACGTCGGCGAACTGCTTCGTGACGCCGTCCAGCTCGACGCTAGGTGTGGTGGTCTCCTCGCTCACTCTCGAACTGGCACAACTATTACAGGTACCTCCGCGATGTGGAGCAGCTTGTGCGGCGTGGCGCCGAGGATCACCCCTGTCACCGGCCGCTCCCCGTAGCCGCCGAGGACGATGAACCTCGCCTTCCGCTTCGAAGCCAGGGCGGAGAGGGCGACCGAGGGCTTCTCCTTGATGAGCTGCACCTCAACCTCGAGCCCAGCCCCCTCCGACCGCTTGACCGCCTCGGCGGTCACCTCGCGGCCGCGCTTCTCGAGGGCCTCGTCGAGGTCGTGGACCTCTCCGCCGATCCGGGCCGGGTCGTAGGCGTAGACGATGACCAGTTTCGTCCCGAGGTCTCGGGCCACGTCGATCGCCACTTCGAGCGCGGCCTCCGCGCATTCGGTGCCGTCGTAGCCGACGACGATCTCGCCCGCCATCAGGCGGGACCCCCGCCGGCCGTCTCATCCCCGGCGAACGACGGCCCCGCGACCGGCGTTGGCGTCGCCGGATCGAGCGAGCCAGGGGGCGCCGTCTTCCACTTGCGCCTGAAGAAGTCGGGATGAGTGCGCTCGCGGACCAGCATCAACAGCACCCCGACCAACAGCGAGCCGATCCCGATCACGAACGGCGGGCCAAGCCCGAACCAGGAGTCGCCGGACTCCGAGTTGGCGGGATCGGAGAGGTCGATAGCGCTCTTGAAGAAGGCCCAGGTGAGGACGACACCGCCAACCGTCCCTGCGGCGGCGACCAGTATCAGGTTCTTGGTCGATCGGCTGCGAATGAAGGCGACGGCCGTGCCTATGATCAGGCCAACGGTGCCAACCCAGGCGCAGACGGTGGCGATGAAGTTGGCGAAGCTGGCTTTGTCGAACAGCGCCGTCCAAGCGTTGCCCTGATCGCTCCAGACGTCGGAGACGAAGAACCCGAAGCCCAAGAGCGCAAGGCCGCCGAGCACTCCGAACCCTGCCGTTCGCATCACTGCCGGGCTCTTGAACAGCTCCCGCCGGTAGTAGATCGGCGCTGCGAATCCGGTCAGCGCGTAGTAGAAGGCGATCATCAGTCCCAGGGCCGCGATCGAGTCGAAGAGGATGTTCTCGCTGATGATCGTCAGGCCGACGTACCAGATGATCGAGCCCACGCCGAACCAGATCGTCGCCGTGTCCGGCGTCTGGAAGCGCTTGTGGACGTGGCCGAAACGATCGGGTATCGCCTTCGCGAAGGCCATCGAGAGGGCGGTTCGGGAGGTTGGCAGGATCGTCGTCTGGGTCGATGCAGAGGCAGAGGTGAGGACCGCGATGATCAGGATCTTGTCCAGCGGCGTGCCGAAGACATCGCCGCCGAGGGCGCTGAGGACGTCGTCGGGGTTCTGCTTCAGCGGGCCGAGCCCGCCGTAGGCCTGGGCGGCCACGGCGACGACCAGATAGATCACCACCAGGATGACGGTGCTCAGCACCGCCGCCCGGCCCGGCGTCTCGGAGGAGTTCTCGCTCTCTTCGTTGACCGTGACGGTCGAGTCCCACCCCCAGTAGATGAATATCCCCAAGATCACCCCCGCCGCCAAGGCGCTCCCGCTGGAGATGTCGAGCGGGTTGAACCAGGAGAGTGACGGATCGACCGAGCCGGCGACGTTGCCGAAGTACACCTTGATCAGGGCGACGACCGAGAACAGCCCCAGGGCGAAGACCTCGGCGGCCAGCAGGAAGAACTGGGTCCGGGCCGAGAGCTCGATCCCGACCACGCAGATCCAGGTCATCACCGCGATCCATAGGACCCCGACGGCGGTCACCGCGGCGACAGAGTCGGCGGCCGACTGCCAGCCGACCAGGAGGAAGGTGTAGAGGCCGGCGATCTGGGAGAGGTTGGCCATCACGAAAAGGTCGGCCATGATGATCGCCCAGCCGGTGAGCCATCCCGTCCGCGGGCCGACCGTCGAGGTAACCCAGGTGAACGACGTGCCGCAGTCGGGGTCTGCGCGGTTCATGTAGTAGTAGGCCGCCGAGATGAACAGCATCGGGACGAAGGCGAGCCAGAGGATCGCCGGCGACTGGAAGCCGACCTCGATCGCGACAAACCCGAGAACGGCCGCGAGGCTGTAGCCGGGGGCCGTCGAGGCGACGCCGATGACGACGTTGGAGAGGAAGCCGAGAGCCCCGCCCTTCAGCCCCTTGTCACCCTCGCTGGCGACAGCCCCGGTCGGGGCCGGCTCGGCTGCTGAGGCACTCTCCATCCGTCTCCTCCTTTGGGTCCGCCCCCTGGCGGCGGCGACTGGCGGGAACCTATGTGCCACCGAACCGATTCGCAAGTTTGGTCGTGTCCAAAGGTGGCGCAACTGCCTTGTACATTTTGTATAAGGCTTTGCCGGGCGCTTGACCCGAAGATCACTTGCAAGCGCGACCTTTCGGCACTAGCGTTATCCAGATAGTCGAAACAACAAACTCAGCGGGACGGAGAGCGAGATGGCCATAGCGCAGCAGAAGGGGGCCCAGACCGACAGCAGCCTGCAGGAGCTGGCGAGGCGACACCTGTGGATGCACTTCTCGCGGATGGGCAACTACAGCCCTGACCACGAGATCCCGGTGATCGTCCGCGGCGAGGGCTGCTACGTCTACGACGAGCACGGCAAGCGCTACCTCGACGGGCTCTCGGGCCTGTTCTGCGTCAACGCCGGCCATGGCCGCACCGAGATCGGCGAGGCCGCGGCGCGGCAGGTGGAGGAGCTCGACTTCTACGTCCTCTGGAGCTACGCGCATCCCCGCGCGATCGAGCTGGCGGCGCGAATCGCGACCCTGACCCCCGGGGACCTGAACCGGGTCTTCTTCACCTCGGGCGGCTCGGAGGCGGTCGAGTCGGCCCTGAAGCTGGTGCGCAACTACCATCGCCTCCGCGGCAACGGCCAGAAGTCCAAGGTGATCGCCCGCGAGATCGCCTACCACGGCACCTCGCTCGGGGCGCTCTCGGCGACCGGGATCACCAGCCTGCGCTCCCAGTTCGAACCGCTCACCCCGGGCGGCTGCCACGTCCCGAACACCAACGTCTATCGCTGGCCGGTGGACCGCCATCAGCTCTGGGCGTCGTCCGCGATCGAGGAGCGGATCGTCTTCGAGGGTCCCGAGACGGTCGGCGCGGTGATCCTCGAGCCTGTGCAGAACGCGGGCGGCTGCTTCGTCCCCCCCGATGGCTACTTCCAGCACGTGCGCGAGATCTGCGATCGCTACGACGTGCTGCTGATCTCCGACGAGGTGATCTGCTCCTGGGGACGGCTCGGGCACTACTTCGGCTCGGACCGCTTCCACTACCAGCCCGACATCATCACCACCGCCAAGGCGCTGACCTCCGCCTACGCGCCGATGGGGGCGATGATCGCTTCCGACGAGATCGCCGAGCCGTTCTTCGAGGCGGGTAACACCTCGTTCGCCCATGGCTTCACCTTCGCCGGGCACCCGGTGGCGGCGGCGATGGCGATGGCGAACCTCGACATCTTCGAGCGTGAGGACCTCTGCGGTCATGTGCTCGCCAAGGAGGCCGAGTTCCGGGCGATGCTCGAGAGCCTGCGCGACATCCCGATAGTCGGCGACGTGCGCGGCGCCGGCTACTTCCAGGCGATCGAGCTGGTCAAGGACCAGGACTCCAAGGAGAGCTTCAGCGACGAGGAGGGCGAGGAGATGCTGCGCGGGTTCCTCTCCGGCGAGCTATACCGCAACGGGCTGATCTGCCGGGCCGATGACCGCGGCGATCCGGTGATCCAGCTGGCGCCGCCGCTGATCGCGGATACCGAGCAGTTCGAGGAGATCGGCGAGGTCCTGCGCGAGGTGCTGACGGCCGCATCGAAGCGGATCTAGCGGATCCGATCCGGAGGAGCCCGAACCCCGATGCTCACGGTCAACGGCCTCCTCGATGAGCTGGGGCTCGAGCTGGCGGCGGGCGAGCCCGGCGCCGAGAGCCCGGTGCGCTGGGTCCACATCTCAGAGCTCGAGGATCCGACTCCCTGGCTCTCGGGCGGGGAGCTGATGCTGAGCACCGGGATTCCGCTCGGCAGCGCCGCCGAGCAGCGTGCCTACATCAAGCTGCTCGTCGATCACAACCTGGCGGCGCTCGGCTTCGGCACCGGCTTCAACCATCGCAAGCTGCCGAAGGCGCTGGTCGACGAGGCGCGCAAGCAGGAGTTTCCGCTGTTCGAGGTTCCCTACTCGATGCCGTTCATCGCGATCACCGAGAAGGCCTTCTCGCGCTTGGTCAACGAGCAGTACGAGGTGCTCCAGCGGGGAATCGCGGTGCAGCGCCGCCTCGAGCGGCTGGTGCTCGAGGAGCGCGGTCTGGAGGAGATCGCCGCGACGATCTCCTCGGCGGTCGGCGGCACGGTCAGCATCCTCGACGGCCGCGGAGAGCCGCTGGCCGGGCGTGGCTTCCGCCGTGAGCTGCCCGAGGAGGCGGCGGAGGAGATCCGCGCCGAGGCCCTCGCCCACCTCGGCGACGGCCACCCGTTCATTCCCTCCCACCCGGCGGTCGCGGGGCGGGCGCTGGCCCACCCGGTGATCTCGCCCGGCGGCGGGCCTCCCCAGGCCTGGGTCGCGATCGTCCGCGACTCCGGCGGCCTCGGCGACTTCGAGCAGATGATCCTTCAGCAGGCGGTGGCGGTGGTGGCGCTGGAGCTGATGCGCCGCCGGGTTGCGCGCGAGACCGAACGGCGGCTGGCCGGCGACATCCTGGCGGCGGCGCTCTCCGGGCGGCTCGAGGAGACCGAGCTGAGACGGCGGCTGGAGCCATTCGGGATCGGCTCCACCGCCGCGGTGCTGGTCTTCTCTCTCGATGATCCCTCGCTCGCAGAGCCCGCGCTGGAGGCCGCGCTCGCCGCCGCCGGCTGCGCAGCGGTGGTCGCGCCGCACGCCAGCCAGGGCAGGGAGCTCCTCTGCGCGCTGATCGACGCCGCCGATCGCGACCCGATCGAGGTCGCGGCCGCGGCCCGCGTCGCGCTCGCCGAGGAGCGGGGGGCGGTGCGGGCGGCGGCGAGCCGGCCGGCCGGTCCGGAGGCGCTGCGGCGCTCCTTCCACGAGGCCCGCTGCGCGCTGGAGGCCACCGCGCTGGACAACGGCGAGACGCCCGAGGTTGCGTCCTGGCGCGACCTCGGCGCCTTCACCCTGCTGCTCTCGGTCTCCGACGACGAAGCGTTGAAGCTCTACTGGCAGACCGTGCTCGGCCCAATCGACGATGGCGACGGCGAGTACGGCGGCGAGCTGCTGCGCTCACTCGAGGCCTTCATCGAGCAGAACGGGCAGTGGGAGAAGGCGGCGCGCCAAGTCTACTGCCACCGCCATACCCTGCGCTACCGGATGCGCAAGGTGGAGGAGCTGACCGGGCGGGACCTCTCGACCGCTCACGATCGGATCGAGTTCTGGCTGGCGCTGCGGGCCAGGGAGCTGGTCGCGTGAAGGTCGCGGTGCTGGGGGCGGCCGGGACGATCGCACCGGCGATCGTCCGCGACTTGGCAGACTCCGATGAGGTCGAGTCGATCCTCTTGCTCGACCTCCGCGGGGAGATCGCCGATGAGGTCGCGGCCGAGCACGGCGGCGGCCGGGCGAGCGCCCGCGAGGCTGACGCGCGCGCCGGTCTCGCGGGGGAGATAGGCGGCTGCGATGCGCTGATCAACTCGGCCAGCTACCGGATCAACCTCGACGCGATGCAGGCCTGCCTCGACGCCGGCTGCCACTACCTCGACCTCGGCGGGCTCTACCACCTAACCGGCGAGCAGATGGCGCTGCACGACCGCTTCGAGGCAGCGGGCCTGCTGGCGGTCCTCGGGATCGGCTCGAGCCCGGGCAAGACCAACCTGATGGCGGCGCGGGCGGTGGCGGAGCTCGGCTCGGTCGAGTCGATCGACGTCTCTGCGGCCAGCCGCGACCTCGACCCGCCCCCCGGCCTCAGCCTCCCCTACGCGCTGGAGACGCTGATCGACGAGCTCACCCTGGCGCCGGTCGTGCTGCGGGGCGGCGAGCCGGGGGAGGTCGAGCCGCTGAGCGACGGCGGCGAGGTCGATTTCGGCGAGCAGATCGGTGTCGCCGGCACGATCCACACGCTTCACTCCGAGCTGCGAACCTTCGGTGGGAGCTTCGGTTGCAGGGAGTGCAGCTTCCGGCTTTCGCTCTCCCCGCCGCTGCTCGAGAAGTTGCGCGAGCTGAGCGGCGCCGGGCCGGATGAGGTGCGCGAGGCTGGTCGCGAGGCGGGGCGCCAGTCCCCACAGACGGTCTCGGTCCACATCATCGACGCCGCCGGGGGCGGGAGATCGGTGAGGATGCGCTCGGTGACGCCGCCCCACGCGGAGTGGGGCATGGGCGGCGGGATCGTCTCCACCGCCTCCCCGGCGGCGGCGGCGGTGCGGCTGATCGCCCGCGGCGGGGTCGGCGCCCGCGGTGCCCTTCCCCCGGAGCGCTGCCTGGACCCGGAGGAGATGTTCGCCGAGCTGAAGGGCCGTGGTTGCCGTTTCCAAATGGACGTCAAGGAGGAGATCGTCGGATGAAGGTCGGAGTGGTCAAGGAGATCAAGCAGGACGAGTACCGGGTCGCGATCACGCCGGCCGGGGTGCGCGAGATGGTCGAGCATGGCCACGCAGTGGTGATCGAAGCTGCCGCCGGGGACGGCAGCGCAATCCCCGACGCCGAGTACGAGGCGCAGGGTGCGCGGATCGCCCCCGACGCGGCGTCGGTCTTCGGCGAGGCGGAGATGATCGTCCACGTCAAGGAGCTGCAGCCGGCCGAGATCGAGATGCTGCGCCCGGGGCAGCTGCTGTTCACCTACCTCCACCTCGCCCCCGACCCCGAGCAGACCGAGGGCCTACAGAGTTCCGAAGCCACCTGCATCGCCTACGAGACGGTCGAGGACACCCGCGGTCGGTTGCCGCTGCTGGCGCCGATGAGCGAGATCGCGGGCAAGATCGCCACCCAGGCCGGCGCTTTCATGCTCGAGAAGCCGCTCGGCGGGCGCGGCATCCTGCTGGGCGGGGTCCCGGGCGTCGCGGCCGCCACGGTGATGGTGATCGGCGGCGGCGTCGTCGGCATGAATGCCGCCTTCATCGCGATTGGGATGGAGGCCGACGTCTTCGTCTACGACAAGTCGGTGGACCGGTTGCGGGAGCTGGACGTCGGCTTCGGCGGGCGCTGCTCGACCGTCTACTCGACCACCCTGGCGGTGGAGGAGATGCTGCCCCGAGCCGACCTGGTGATCGGCGCGGTGCTGGTCCACGGCGCCCGAGCCCCCTATGTGGTTCGCCGCGACCAGCTGGAAGTGATGCGACCCGGCGCGGTCCTGGTCGACGTCGCGATCGATCAGGGTGGCTGCTTCGAGACCTCGAAGCCGACCACGCACCGAGATCCGACCTACGAGGTGGAGGGGATAACCCACTACTGCGTTGCCAACATGCCGGGAGCGGTGCCGATCACCGCGACGCACGCGCTCACCAACGCGACCATGCCGTACGCGATCGCCCTCGCCGACCTCGGGCTGGAAGGGGCGATCGGCGAGAACCCGGGACTGGAGCCGGGAGTCAACGTCGCGGCGGGCGAGGTGACGCATCCCGCGGTCGCCGAGGCGCTCGGGGTCCCCTACGTCCCGGTCAACGAGGCGCTCGGGCTGGAGCTGGCTGGAACCGCGACCTAGGGAGTCGGTGCTCAGCGGCGGCAACCGAAAAGGAGGAGTGAGATGGCGACGGCGACCAAGACCAGGCTGAAGAACTTCATCGACGGCGAATCGGTGGATCCCGCCGACGGGCAGACCGAGGACGTGATCAACCCCGCGACCGGCGAGGCGATCGCCGAGGCGCCGCTCTCCACCAAGTAGGACGTCGACCGCGCCGTGGCGGCGGCGAAGAAGGCGTTCGAGACCTGGGGCGTCACCACCCCCGCTTAGCGCGCGACGGCGCTGCTGGCGGTCGCCGACCTGATCGAGCGCAAGGCGGATGAGATCTCCGACCTCGAGGCAGCCGACGCCGGAAAGCCCCGGCACGCGGTGTTCGAGGACGAGGTCGATGCCCCACGGCGGCTACAAGGAGTCGGGCTACGGCAAGGACCTCTCGATGTACTCCCTCGAGGACTACACCGAGGTCAAGCACCTGATGATCAACCTCGACTAGGGCATCGCCGCAGTTTCGGCGCGGGCCTCAGTGCCGCCGCCGGCGCCCCGCCCGCCGGCGCCTCCCTCCTCCCGGGTGAGGCGATTGGCAAGGTAGACGGGAAGGATCGAGATCAGCACCGCCAGCACCGCAACCACGTTGACGATCGCCGGTTGGGTGGTGCGGAAGAGGTTGTTGTAGATCCAGATTGATAGCGTCTCTTGCCCGGCGCCGATCGTGAACAGGGTGACGATGATCTCGTCGAAGGAGAGGGCGAAGGCGAGCAGGGCACCCGCCACCAGGGCGGTCTGCATGCTCGGCAGAGTGACGAAGCGGAAGGTCTGCCAAGTGTGGGCGCCGAGGTCGGCGGAGGCCTCCTCGAGCGAACCCGAAACGCGTCGCAGGCGGGCGACGACGTTGTTGTAGACGACGACGATGCAGAAGGTCGCGTGTCCGATGATCACCGTGAACAGGCTGAGGCTTATCCCCCAAACCTGGGTGAAGGTGTCGCTGAGGGCGATCCCGGTGACGATCCCCGGCAGGGCGATCGGCAGGATGATCACGAAGGAGACGGTCTCGCGCCCGAAAAAGCGGTGGCGCCCGACGGCAATCGAAGCCAGCGTCCCGAGGACCAGGGCGATCGCCGTGGCGGCCGCCCCCACCTTCAGCGAAGTCAGCAGCGCCTGCTGGGCGCCGTGGTCCTGGATGGCGACGCTGAACCAGTGAGTCGTCAGGCTCGGCAGCGGCCACTCGATCGAGTTGCCGCCATTGAAGGCGTAGATCGCGACGACCAGCAACGGCACGTAGATGAACGCCAGGGTGATCGCTACCCCCAGCCTCAGCATGATCTGAGAGCGCCTTGATAGCCGCATCAGAGGTGCTCGAAGGCGCCGAGCCGGCGGGCGATCATCAGGTAGACCACCATCACCGCGATCGGGACCGTCGCGAAGGCCGAGGCGAGAGGCAGGTTGGTGGTGATGTTGTCGTAGACGACGTTGCCGATGAACTGAGTGTCCGGTGAGACGAGCGAGGGTGCGATGAAGTCGCCCAGTGTGAGCGAGAAGGTGAAGATCGATCCCGCGACCACCGCAGGAAAGGCTATCGGCAGGATCACCCGGCGGAAGGTCGTTCCGGGGCCGGCGCCGAGATCCTCAGAAGCCGAGAGCAGGGAGTCCGGGATCCGCTCCAGCCCGGCGTAGATCGGCAGGATCATGTAGGGGAGCCAGAGGTAGCTCTCGACCAGCCAGACCGCGGTGGTGCCGTAGCCGGGGCCACTCAGCCCGAGCGGGTCGAGTGCCCAGTTGACGATGCCGCCGGAGGAGAGCATCGTCTGCCAGGCATAGACCTTGACCACGTAGAACGACCACAGCGGCATCAGCACGGCTACGACGAGCAGGCCGCGGGTCCTCGGCTTCGCGATCTTGGCCATGAAGAAGGCGATCGGGAAGGCGAGCAGCGCGTCGGTCAGAGTTACGGCTGCGGCGATCAGGATGGTGCGCTGGGCGACCTCGCGGTAGACCGAATCGCTTGTCAAGGTGTCGAAGTTGGCGCTGGTAAGGGCTCGGTTGACCTCGCCGCTGAGCGAGTCGACGCTCCAGAAGGCTGCGATCAGCAGCACGGCGAGAGAGCCGATGTAGCCGATCACCAGCCACCCGAGCGGCCCGGCGAGCAGCGTTCCCACCTGGAGGCGGGGGCGACCGTGGAAGAGGTCGGCGAGCCTGCGGCCCGCCGACCTCTTCGCAGCCGGCGCCAGAGCGTCAGCCGCTTCCATCGAACCTCACGAACCTCCGGGGCGAACCGCCTCGCTCACCCCTTGATGTCCGTCCATGCCTGGATCCAGGCGTTGTTGTCCTTGCAATCGGTGTCGCCGTTGCCGCAATCGGCCACCGGGGTGATCCAGTAGTAGACCCGCTTCCAGAAGCTCGGGTCCGCGGCGTGGTACTGGGTGCAGAATCCCGGATTCGGGTCAACCCCGATCGCCTTCGCGGCGGCTGTCAGGGTCTGCGACGCGCAGGCCTTGCTCTGTGCCGGCGCCTCTCCGAAGTACTGCGCCACCTCAGCGTTCGCCTGCGGCGAAACGATGAAGTCCATCCACTTGTACATGCAATTCGGATGCTTGGCGCTGGAGCTGATCATCCAGGTGTCCGACCACCCCGTCGCCCCTTCCTTGGGAACGAACCCCTGGTTGGCTGGACTCGATGCCACCGGCTTGCCCTCGCCCTTCAGGGCGAAGTACTGGTACTGCCAGGTGGTGCCCACCTTGGAGTCGTTGTTTGCGAATGAGGAGATCTGCTTGGTTGCACTGGACCAGTACTCGCCGACGTTCGGCTTCTGCTCCTTGAGCAGGTTGACCGCCGCGTCGAACTGCTCCTGGTTTAGCTCGTAGGGGTTCTCGATGCCCAGGCCCTTGTTGTGCGTCTTCAGATAGACAGCCGCGTCGGCGATGTAGATGTAGTCGTCATAGGCGCTGATCTTGCCCTTGTACTTCGCAGCCTTCTTCGGGTCGAGGATCACGTCCCACGAGGACGGCGCCGGCTTGACGTCCTTCGAGTTCCACATCAGTAGGTTCGCGCCCCGCCCGTGCGGGATCCCGTAGTTGACGCCGTCAACTGTGTTGTAAGGCTGATTCTTGAGGTCGGAGAAGATCGTCTTGTATTTCGGAACCAGATCGACATTGACCGGGTCGACGTCATTGCCCTCGACCAGCTGCAGCGAGGCGTTGCCCGACGCCGAGACGCCGTCGTACTGGCCGGTCCGCATCAGCGAGACCATCTCCGAGGAGGTGCCGGCCTCCTTGACGCTGACCTTGCAGCCGGTTTGCTCCGCGAAGTCAGACATCCACGGGTCGGCGACGTATCCGGGCCACGCGACCAGGTCCAGCTTGCCCTCGCCCTTGCCGACCTTCTGCAGGGCCTCGCTGCTGGCCCCGGTGGTCTCGTCGCTGCTGCTGCCGCAACCGGCCAGCAGAACCATGAAGGCGACGATGCCGGCCAGGGACAGCCATGCCACCCGCGCGGGGTGAGCCTCCGACTTCCTCACTGTGATTCCTCCTCGTTTTTCGTTTCTTCCCGGACCTCGACCGCGTGCTCCGGCCGCCATCCGACAACAACCTCTCGCCCGCGCTCGGAGGCGACGTCCACCGACGTCGCCTCGAGGTTCTGGCGAACGACCTGAAGCTTTCCCCCGGCGTCGAGGGCGACCGTATAGCGGGTCACCATGCCCACGTAGGCGACATCGACGATCCGGCCGGACTCTGTGCGGAGCCGGTCGTCGTGGGCGTCCCGATCGAGGATCTTGATCTTCTCGGGGCGGATCGTGAACCGCTCGCCGTCGCGCTCCAGCAGGTTCGAGACGCCGACGAAGCCGGCGACGAAGGCGTTCTGCGGATGCTCGTAGAGCTCGGTCGGCGGGCTCACCTGCTCGATCCGGCCCTGGTTGAAGACGGCGATCCGGTCGCTCATCGTCAGCGCCTCGTCCTGATCGTGGGTGACGTAGACGAAGGTGATCCCGACCTCGCCCAGAATCGACTTCAGTTCGGTCTGCATCTCCTCGCGCAGCTTCAGGTCGAGCGCGCCCAGGGGCTCGTCGAGCAGCAGCACCTTGGGCCGGTTGACGATCGCCCGGGCGAGCGCGACCCGCTGTCGCTGTCCGCCGGAGAGCTCGCTTGGCTTGCGCTCTCCATATTCGGAGAGCTGCACCATCTCCAGGGCATCGTCGCGCCGCCGCTCTCGCTCGTCCTTGGCCAACTTGGCCACCCGCATCCCGTAGGAGACGTTCTCGCCGACGCTCATGTGCGGGAAGAGGGCGTAGACCTGGAAGACCGTGTTGACAGTACGGTCATATGGGGGTAGCCCGACCACGTCGGCCCCGGCCAGCTCGACCGTCCCCGCGGTCGGCTCCTCGAAGCCGGCGATCATCCGCAGCGTCGTCGTCTTCCCCGAGCCCGAGGGCCCGAGCATGGTGAAGAATTCCCCTTCGGCAATCTCCAGGTCGATGCCGTCAACGGCGACGACCTCGCCGTAGCGCTTGGTCAGGCCGCGGAGGCGCACGTCAGGTACCGACCCGCTCCCCTTCGTGTCGTCAAGGGGCCCGGGCGACCGGGGCTCTTCGCTTGCCGTGGTTGGTGCCGTCTTCTCCTCCGCTCCCGGAGGAGCAGCCACGTCGTTTCGTGGCTGCTCACCCCCCGCACAACGCTATAGGAGCCGCATGCGGCACGCGAG
>JBBRHQ010000054.1:0-13087 GCA_038222365.1 Solirubrobacterales bacterium | reverse complement strand
GCGTAGTCCTGGGCGGCGATGATCTCGGTGAGGGTGAGGTTGCCCGCCACGGCGACGGAGAGCGCGAGGTAGAGGGCTGAGCAGATCGCGATCGAGATCACGATCGCCCGGCCGGTGTTGCGGTGAGGGTCGACGATCTCGCCGCCGCTATTGGTGATCGTCGTAAACCCCTTGTAGGCGAGGATCGAGAGGGCGACGGCGGCGAGGAACCCATCGACCGACCCTGTGCTCCCTGCTGTGTCGGCGCCGTTGGTGAAGTTCGCGGCGCTAACGAACCAGAGTCCGACGATGGCGAAGAGGCCTAGGCCGGCGATCTTGACGACGGCCATGACACCCTCGCTGGCTTGGATGAGCCGATTGCCGGCGGCGTTGACCGCGAACGCCACGACGAGGAGCGCCACCCCCAATGCGGGCACCCAAAACGACGCGGGTTCGAGGTTGAGGGGCTGGAGCACATAGGCGCCGAAGGTGCGCGCTACGAGGCTCTCGTTGATCACCATCGAGATGTACATGAACAGCGCGAAGACGCCTGTCGCGGTGCCGAGCCCGTACTCCTCGCGCAGGAACATGGCCACGCCTCCCGACGAGGGGTAGGCATTGGAGAGCTTCACGTAGGAGTAGGAGCTGACCGCAGCGACGGCCGCAGCGCCCAGGAACGCGATCGGGAAGAGGTCACCGGCGAGGCCTGCGACTTGGCCTGTGAGCGCGAAGATCCCGGCTCCGATCATGACGCCGGTGCCGAGCGAGACGGCTCCGCGCAGGCTCAGGCTGTCGGCGACGTCCTCGGGTGCGAGCCCATCCGAGCCGGCCAGCTCATGGCTTGTCGATAGGTCGCGGTTCATGCCGGTCCGCGATCTCGGGGCCGGTAGTGGTCACGCTGGCGCTCACACGCCGCATCGACGATCGCGAATACCTCTTCCGGGCGGTCGGTGAGGTGAAGCAGCGCCAGATCGTCGGGGCGGCGCGTCCTCGCCCGAGCAGCTCGGTGCGCAGCCAGCCCAGCAGCCCCGACCAGCGCGGCCCGCCGACCAGGACGACCGGGAAGTGACGGACCTTCTCGGCCTGGATCAGCATCAGCGCCTCGAAGAGCTCGTCCAGCGTCCCGAAGCCGCCGGGGAAGATCACGAACGCCGAGGCATAGCGGACGAACATCACCTTTCTCGGAGTCCTCTCGCGAGAGCCCCTCCTCGCGAGCGCCCAGCCAGCAGAGTAGGTGCTCGTCGAACGTTTCTGGCGCCATCGCTCGCGCCACGATACGGCCCGGAGACTCGCTTCGCCGCGTAGCCAGACCGGCGACCGCAGGTCCCACGTCAACCGCCGGAGTCCGCTCGGAGCACGCTGCGCGATGATGCCCCCGGATGACACGCGCAGCTTCATCGCGACTCAGAGTGGCGGGAAGCCAGCTCGATCGTTCCCTGGATCGGCGCGAGCCAGAGGACGTGAGCCGCCGATCCCACCTCCTGGGCCAGGTTGCCCGCGCCTCGGAGATCGCAACGGTGCTGTGGCCGTGCGGGTTTCGCTGGCTGGTGGCGGCGCTGGGTCTGCGCAGCTGCGTGTCGGTGGGCTGCCGCCTGTTCTGCGCCACGCGGCTGCGGCAGTGCGAGCACCACGTCGACCTCGCGCAGGCGACTCGCCGCGGGGGGCGCTGAGGGCGTGCCGGGGCGCCTACGCCTGGCGGCGGGCATCGAAGCTTGTCTGTTCGATCTCGACGGGGTGCTCACCCGCACCGCCGAGGTCCACGCCGCAGCCTGGAAGCAGACCTTCGACGCCTTCTTGAGCGAACGGGCCGCAAGCGCGGGCGAGCTGCTTATCCCGTTCGACGCGACCGGCGATTACGCGGCCCACGTCGACGGGCGCCCGCGCGCCGATGGGGTGCGGGCCTTCCTCTCATCGCGGGGGATCTCGCTCCCCGAGGGCGGGCCCGGCGACCCGTCCTCGGCCATGACGGTTCACGGGCTCGCCAACCGCAAGAACGAGCTGGTCGGCCGCCTGATCGAGCGGCAGGGCGTCCGCGCCTACGAGGGCTCGGTCCGCTTCCTGAAGGCCGCGTGCGCCGCCGGGCTTGGCCGCGCGCTGGTGACCTCGAGCGAGAACGCGGACGTTGTGTTGCGCGCCGCGGGATTGGACGAGCTCTTCGACGTCCAGGTCGACGGCGTCGCCGTACGCGAGCTGGGACTGGCGGGCAAGCCGGCCCCGGACGGGTTTCTCGAGGCTGCCCGGCGGCTTGGTGTGGCGGCCGCCCGCGCGGCCGTCTTCGAGGACGCGGTGGCCGGGGTCGCCGCCGGGCGAGCGGGAGACTTCGGGCAGGTGATCGGGGTCGACCGAGCCGCTCAAGCGGAAGCGCTGCGGGCGGCCGGGGCCGACGTCGTGGTCAGCGACCTCGCCGAGCTTCTCGAGGCGCCTTGATCGAGCACGACGCCTTCGCGATCGAGCCCTGGCGGCTTCGCCAGGTGCGCTTCTCCGACGAGCTGGTCGCCCAGGCCGAGTCGCTGTTCGCGCTCGGCAACGGTTATCTCGGGCTGCGCGGAAACCTCGAGGAGGGCGCTCCGGCGCGGCTTCACGGCACCTATCTGGCCGGCTTTCACGAGACCCGGCCGATGCCCTACCCCGAGCGCGGCTACGGCGATCCCGAGGCCGACGAGGTCGTCGTCAACGTCAGCGACGGCAAGCGCCTGCACCTGATGGTCGGCTCCGAGCCGCTCGACCTTCGCGCCGGCAGCGTCCTGGCCCACGAGCGGGCGCTGGAGCTGCGCTCCGGCGTCCTCTGGCGCGCGCTCGACTGGCGCTCGCCGTCCGGGGTCGCGGTGCGGCTGCGCACCCGGCGACTGGTCTCGCTGGTGCACCGTGAGCTCGCGGCGATCGAGTACGAGGTCGAGCCGACGGAGGCAGCCATCCGGCTCACCCTGCACTCCGACCTGGTAGCCGACGAGACGAACCCGGTTTCGGGTGATCCGCGCGCGGGCGCCTCCCTGGAGGCGGACACCCTGCGCGAGCGGCTCGCGCAGGCCGGCGAGCGCCGCGCGGTTCTGGTCGGCGAGACCCGTGGCAGCCGCCTGCGCGTGGCCGCGGGCATGGACCACCTGATCGCCGCCGCGGCCGCGCCGACCACGACCTGCGGCTGCGAGGCCGCGGTCGGTCGCTTCACGATCACCGCCGACGCCGCTCCCGGCGCTCCGCTGCGCTTGGTCAAGCTGCTGGCCTACCACTGGTCGGACGAGGAGGAGCCACAGGTTCTTGCGACTGCGACGCGGCGCAGCCTCGATCTGGCCGGCGAGCTCGGCTTCGAGGGATTGGCGGCCGCGCAGGAGGAGGTGCTGGCGGAGTTCTGGCGCGACGCCGACGTCGTGCTCGAGGGCGACGAGGAGATCCAACAGGCGCTTCGCTTCGGGCTCTTCCATCTCTTCCAGGCGGCGGCGCAGGCCAGCGGCCGGGCTATTCCCGCGAAGGGCCTGACCGGATCGGGCTACAGCGGCCACGCCTTCTGGGACACCGAGGCCTTCGTCCTGCCGGTGCTGACCTACGCGGCTCCGCGCCTGGCGCGTGAGGCGCTTCGCTGGCGGGCCTCGAAGCTCCCGGAGGCCCGGGCGAGGGCCCGGACGCTCGGTCTGCGCGGCGCCGCCTTTCCCTGGCGGACGATCACCGGCACCGAGTGCTCGGGCTTCTTTCCCGCTGGCGCCGCCGCCTTTCACGTCAACGCCGACATCGCGGACGCCGCCGTCCGCCACCAGCGGGCGGCGGGCGACGAGAGCTTCGAGCGCGAGGTCGCCGCGCCGCTGCTGGTGGAGACGGCGCGGCTGTGGGCAAGCCTCGGCTTTCACGACGAGCGGCGCGGCGGGCGCTTCTCCATCACCGGGGTCACGGGACCCGATGAGTACTCGGCGCTCGTGCACAACAACCTCTACACCAACCTGATGGCGCAGGCCAACCTGCGCGCCGCCGCGGAGCTCGCCGAGCGACTCGGCCACGGCGCGACAGGGGCCGACCCCGAGGAATCCGCGGCCTGGCGCCGGGCCGCCGACGCGATGGCGCTGCCCTACGACTCGGAGCTCGGCGTCCACCTCCAGGACGAGCACTTCGCCGATCAGAAGCCCTGGGACTTCGCCGGCACGCCGCCGGAGCGCTATCCGCTGCTGCTGCACTTCCCCTATCTGCAGCTCTACCGAAAACAAGTCGTAAAGCAGCCCGACCTCGTCCTCGCCATGCACCTGCACTCGGCCGCGTTCTCTCCCGAGCACAAGCGCCGCAACTTCGCCCACTACGAGCCGCTCACTGTTCGCGACTCGTCGCTCTCGGCCTGCACGAACGCGGTACTGGCGATCGAGGTAGGCCACCTTGCGCTGGGGCTCGCCTACCTCTCCGAGGCGGCCCTGATGGACCTCCACGACCTCCAGCACAACACCACCGACGGGCTCCACCTCGCCTCGCTGGCCGGAGGCTGGATCGCCGCCATCGGCGGGCTCGCCGGCCTGCGCGAGGATTGCGAAGAGCTTCGCTTTGCGCCACGGCTGCCGCCGCCGCTGCGCCGTCTGACCTTCACTCTGCTGCTGGGAAGCCGGCGGCTCTGCGTCGAGGTTGCGCCGGACCACGCGACCTACCGCCTGGACGGTCCGGGATCCCTGGTGCTGCGCCATCACGAGAAGGCCGTGACCCTCAGCGCGGGTCAGGCGGTGACGGCGCCCATCCCCGAGCCGCCGGACCTCCAGCCGCCGGCTCAGCCGCCGGGACGGGCTCCCGCCCGACCCCGCCGCGCCGAGCGAGGTGGAGGCTGAGCCGGGCTGCGGGGCGCTACGTCTGGACGGGATCGCGGTCGAGCGCGGGCTCGGAAGGCTGCCCGGCGGTTGCCCGGCCTCTGGCTGCCAAGAGCAGTGATGCCGGACTTCACATGGCCTTCATTGCTGCCCCTAATGTGGCCGTCACGGAGCAGCACGCGGTGAACAAGAAGGTCGTGGTGATCGACGACGAGCCCTCCGTCCAAGAGGTCGTCCGCGGCTACCTGGAGCGCGACGGCTATCTGGTCTATGTCGCCGGCAACGGGGCCGACGGCCTCGCCCTCGCCGAGCGCACCAGGCCCGGCCTCATCGTCCTCGACCTGATGCTCCCCGACATCTCCGGCGAGGAGATCTGTCGCGAGATCCGCACCCGCTCCGACGTGGCGATCCTGATGCTGACCGCCAAGTCCGCCGAGGAGGAGCGGGTCGGGGCCTCAGCCTGGGCGCCGACGACTACCTGACCAAGCCGTTCAGCCCGCGCGAGCTCGTCGCGCGCGTCCGGGCGATCCTGCGCCGCAGCGCCGGCGCCGACACGCCGCTGGTGGAGAAGCTATCGCTCGACGCCGGGCGCCTTGTGCTCGACACGGTCCAGCACGAGGTGCTGGTCGAGGGTGAGCCGGTCGATCTCACCCCGAACGAGTACAAGCTGCTCGTCACCCTCGCCCGCTACCCGGGGCGGGTCTACTCGCGCTTCGAGCTGATCAACCACGTGCAGGGATACGACTACGAGGGCTACGAGCGGACGATCGACGTCCACGTCAAGAACCTACGCCGCAAGATCGAGACGCTTGAGCACGAAGAGCAGTTGCGCAGGGCAAGCGTCGCCGACCTCGCCCACGAGCTACGCACGCCGGTCAGCGGCCTGCTGTCGCGAATCGAGGCGGCGCAGGCCGGGGTGCTGGCCGACCCAGAGGCGCTCTGACTACGGATGGCACGGCGGGACTGCCATCCTACGCTGCGTCGGACGAGACGGAACTACAAGGAGGTCATCTCATGAAGCGCCCAATGATCAACATCACCCCAGCCGAGCGCCTCGGCCGCATCTTCGTCGGCCTGGTCGGCGTGATCGGCGGCCTGGTGCTGCTCGGATCGGCCGGCGGTGCCGTCGTCGCCGTACTGGAGATCCTTCTGGTCCTCGCAGGGCTCGACCTGATCGTCACCGGAGCGCTTGGGCACTGCCCGCTGTACCGCAGGCTCGGCCACGTGCCCCCGTCCCTGAGGAGGCCGGCGTGAGCGTTCTCGACCCTGACAGGACTCACCCGCAGCAAGCCGAGGACGTCGACACGGACCATCCCGATGCCAACGGGTCCTCCCCCGACGAGGAGGAGACCGGACACAGCGGCCACAGCCGCTGGATGATGATCGCCTGCTGCATACCGATGCTGGCGATCGCCGTCGCTCTGATCGCGGCTGGCGCCGGTTACGGCTTTCTCGTCATCGCACTTGCCTGCACGGCGATGATGGCGTTGATGATGGGCGGCATGTCGCGCGGGGACGGGGACCGTCGATGAAGCCGTCCCCGGCCCACCGCGAAGAGACCGCCGCCTGCTCGGAGAAGATGCCCTTCCCGAGCTTCAATTGCAGCGCCGAGCCGGTGCTGGGAGACGATGGCGAGGCCGAGGCGGATGACATTGACGCCGTCGAGCTGGCGCTCACCGTCGCGACGCTGACGCCGGCTGAGGCGATTTCGACGAGGCCCTGCGGTGGCTGGACGTCGCCGAGCAACTCGATCTTGTGCTGCCAGAATATGTGCAGAAGCGACGGCGCGGGAGCGCGGAAAGGAAACACTAGGGATGGATGCCAAGCCCCACAGCGGGGGGTTGGAAGTGACCCCTCCAGAGCAGGCGGTCCCGGCGCCGCCGACATCGCAGGATGGTCGCCGCGGCGCAGCCGACACCGTGCTGCGGGTCGTTGGAGTCAAGAAGAGCTTTCATCGCGGAGTCCCGCCGCGCCGCCGCACGATCGGCGTGCTCAACGGCGTCGACCTCGAGGTCAAGCCCGGCGAGCTGGTCGGCTTGGTCGGCGAGAACGGCTCCGGCAAGAGCACGCTGATGCAGATCATCGTCGGGCTGCTGAAGCGTGACGCCGGTGAGGTCGAGCGGCCCGCGCGGCTCGGCTACTGCCCGCAGATGCCGATGCTCTGGGACAAGCTCACGGTCGACGAGCACTTCGAGCTCTTCGCGCGAGCCTACGGGCTCGACGATGAGGCGCGCAAGCGCGCCGTCTCCGGTCTCCTTGAGGAGATGCAGTTCGGCAAGTACCGCTCCTATCGGATCGAGGAGCTCTCGGGCGGCACCCGCCAGAAGCTGAATTTGGCGCTCTCGCTTATGCACGAGCCGGAGCTGTTGCTGCTCGACGAGCCCTATTCCGGGTTCGACTGGGAGACCTACCTGAAGTTCTGGGAGATGAGCCAACGGCGGCGCGATAACGGCATGGCGATCCTCATCGTCTCGCACCTGCTTGCCGAGCGCGAGCGCTTGGACCGGATCTACGAGCTCTGTGAGGGGAGGATCTGCAGGTGCTGAGCGCGACGCTTCCGACGGCCGCGGCCTTCACCCGCGAGCACCTGCGGGCGCCGCTGACGCTGGTATTGCTGGTCGCGATTCCGGTCTTCTTCGTGCTCATCTTCGCCAGCGTGCTCGGCGAATTCGCCAAAGCGCTGGGAGGCACGCTGGCGAGTCAGTCGGCGACGGCGATAAGCGCCGGCTGGGCGGCCGCCTTCCTGTCGGGGACGCTCGCCTTCTTTCAGGTCAGCTCCTCGCGCGGCGCCGATCGGCGCGTCGCGGCCGCTGGTCTCGGCGCCACACGGGTCGCCGTCTCGCGGATCGTCGCGGCGCTCGCGATCGGCGCCACGATCAGCGCTGTGGCGTTCGTTACGCTGTGGCTGCGCAGCGGTATCGGCCATCCGCTGCACGCGGCGGTCGCGATCTTCGCCTTCGCTGCGATCTACATCGGCATCGGCGCGCTCATCGGCGCCTTCGTCTCGGCACCGCTGGAGGGGTCGCTGTTGGTGGTGCTGGTGTGGGCGATCGATACCTTCTCGGGCCCGCAGATGACCAGTGGCGGCGGGATCGCCGCGTTCATGCCGACCCGCCACGCCGCCAACCTGCTGATTGCCGCCGGGGCTGGGCAGGGCTCGCCGGGCTCTGACTGGATCGGGGTCGCTGGTATCGCGCTCGGGGCGCTCGCGGTGGCGCTGACGGCGTTCTGGCTCGCGGCCAGGACGAGGCGCTCGCCGTGATCGCGCGTGCGCGAGCCGCGACCGCGATGGCGTTCCGCGATCAGGTGCGCCGATCGCTGGTGCTGGTCCTGCTGGTGATCGTCCCGTCCACGGTGATCCTCTGGAGCGTCGCGATCACGCAGTCGACGCCGCGCCTCATCGACCTTCCGGGCGGCATCCAGGTGACGACGACGATGAAGGACCTCCACGGTCCGGAGATGGCAATCTTCACGGTCGCGTTCGTCGCGGCGCTGGTCGGCGTCTTCGTCATGCAGTCAGCGCTGCAAGGCGATCGCCGGCTCGTCGTGGCGGGATTTCACCCCGGCGAGGCGGTCCTCGCCCGCCTTGCTGTGCTCGGCGGCGCAACGGTGGTGGTGGTGGCCGTCTCGGCGGCAGTAACGGCGCTTGATTTCACCGCTGCCTCGTGGGCGCCGATGATCGCCGCGCTCGCGCTCGCCGGGCTGATCTACGCCGCGATCGGCGCTCTCGCGGGCGCGGTCCTCGACAAGCTCGCCGCCACCTACCTGATCCTCTTCTTGGTAATGACAGACATCGGGATCGTCCAGGATCCGATGTTCCACGCTGCTCCCGGCCGCCTCGCCGTGCTGCTGCCGGGCTACGGGCCCATGCGGATGATGTTCGACGGTGCCTACTCCCAGAGCTTCCATGCTGGCGGAGACCTGCTGCTCAGCCTAGGCTGGCTTGCGGCCCTCGTCGTCGCCGTCTATATGGTGTTGCGCCGCGCTGTCGGATCTCGCGCCTGAGCGGCCAAGGCGGCCAGTCAGATTCATAATCCGCCGCGAGACAATCGAATGATTTCACCGATGCGCCGTGGGAGCACGCCGATAGTCTTGGGGCGTGAAACATCACCTCAAGCACCTGGCGATGTGCGCGCCGATGATCTTGATCGGAGTTATCCTCCTCGTCAGCTGAGCTCGGCTGGCAGCGCTGTTCCCGGTCGTTGCCTGCGTGGTGATGATGGCGGCGATGAGCCGCGGCGAGCACTAAGGCCGCTTTCGGCCCGCGATGATCGCCCAAAGCCCGCCGAGGGCCGACTCGACGGTGGCGTCTTCGATGAGCTCACCGATGACTTGGTCGATCGGGGGTTCTGGCGGCTTCCAGGCCGCGACGCGGCGCTCGAACGCCACCAGCACTGGCTCTGCCAGCTTCCAGGGACCTCGAAGCGGCGTGGCCTCGATCATCGCGATGCGCCCACCGGGAGTGAGAACTCGCAGGGCCTCTTGGAGCAGGCGTTGCCAATCCGACCCGCCCAGGGCGAGGGTGCTGCAAACACCTGAGAAACTGCCGCCCTCGAACGGCAGGTCCCGTGCGTCGGCCTCGACGAGCCGGACGTTGCTCCATCCTCTGCGGGCGGTGCGCTCCGCCGCGCGGGCGAGCATCTCAGGCGTGAAGTCGACACCGACGATTTCGCCATTCGGGCCAACCGCTCGTTGGAGGGCCTTGAAACCGAGGCCGGTCCCACAGCCAAACTCAAGCACGCGGTCACCCGGCCGCAGGCCGAGCTTGGCGACCATCCGGCGCCGGATCGGCGAGCGGCTTCCCAGCCCGCCGAGGGTCGGCAGCAGATCGTAATAGCCGCGCCGCGCCTGGCGCCCGAATAGCGCCCGGATCTGGGTGTCAGTGGACAGGGGCCGCTGAAGTCTTGGGGGTCGACTCTTGTTCCCGATAGCGCCGCGGGTTGGCCTCAAAAGCGTGCAGGCAATGCTCGGAGCAGAAGTAGTAGGCCTCTCCCGCGACCTCCTTGCGCGCCGCCTTGGCGCGGTCGACTTTCATCCCACAGACCGGGTCGGTCGCCCCGCGCCGGGCGGTGAGCCAGAACAGGACCGTGAAGATCACGAGACCGAGAAGGTTCAGGAAGAGCTTGTAGTCGAGCTGCACAGAGCCAAAGATGTCGCCGCGGCTCGGGCGAGTGTTCGGGATCAGGCTGCCGGCGCTGAACAGCCCATCAACGATTAGCGCCGCGACCACCATGGTCACGAACATCAGTCCGGTGATGCGCAGAGTGAATGCCCAGCCGTAGTACTTGCGATAGGCGGCGATGATGGGCAGCACGATCAGGTCGGCGAAGATGAATGCCATCACGCCGGCGAAGGAGATGCCGCCGGACCACAGGACGGCGGCGAGCGGCACATTGCCGACCGAGCAGACGAAGCTGAGCACGGCGATGATCGGCCCGGCAACCACGTTCTCGATCGTCTGGATTGCCGGCGGCGCGTCCTTGAGAAACAGGCTGTTGAAGAAGTCGTCGCCCAACAGGCCGATGAAGCCGGCGAGCAAGAAGCCGACGGTGATCTCCTTCCAGAGCATCTGCCAGTCGCCGCGAAAGTTGTGGGCGACGTCAGACCAAGCGGAGGGCGAGGTGAGCCGTTGGCGCCATCCCATCTGCTCGCCGGCTGCATGGTGCTGGTGACCGGTCTCCGCCTCCTGGGCGTGGCGCCGAGCCTGCTCCTCGAGTCGAGGGGAGACGAACAGCCGCAGCGTCGCCGCCATCAGGACGATCATCACGATGCCGCCCACGTACTCGGCCAGAGCGAACTGCCAGCCGATCAGCACCCAGAGGACCAGCCCGAGCTCCCAGACCAGGTTGGTCGAGGCGAACTGAAAGGCAAGCGCCGACGCCGCCGAAGCGCCTTTCTGAAACAGCGACTTGGCGATCGCGATCGCCGCGTAGGAGCAAGACGACGAGGCGGCGCCGAGGCCCGTCGCAACGGCAACCGGGCGGGGCCCTGAGCCCGACAGCGCCGACTCGATTCGCTCTCGCGGCACCCAGGCCTGCACGATCGCGGAGATCGCGAAGCCCAGCACCAGAGCCCACCAGACCTCGTACGCCATCAGGAAGGACTGCTTAAAGCCCTCTCCAATCGTGCTCAGAACTTCGCCCATGGTCCGGCTCTCCGGCTCGAATTGCTATTGACGCAGATACCCTACCAGGGTATAGTGACCGCCATGACAACAACTCCCGGATACAAGGCAACCAAAGCACAGCTCCTGAAGCGTCTGGCTCGAGTCGAAGGACAGGTCCGTGGCGTTACGCGCATGGTCGAGGAGGAGCGCTACTGCATCGACGTTCTCACCCAGATCCAGGCCGCGCAGGCGGCGCTGGACAAGGTTGCCCTGGGGCTGCTCGACGATCACACCCGCCATTGCGTCGTCGAGGCAAAGGGCAAGGAGCGCGTCGAGCGCGCGGATGAGCTGATGGACGCGGTCGGGCGACTAGTTTCGCACTAAACCGCCGTGGAGCCCGATCCTTTGAGCGATCAGACCTTCCTTTTTGCCGACCTTTCCGGCTTTACCGCCTTAACCGAGGCTCATGGCGATGATGAGGCCGTAGACCTGGTCGGGGGATTCTTCTCTGAAGTCCGCGAGTTGCTCACCGAGTACGGCGCTGAGGAGATCAAGACGATCGGCGACGCCGTGATGATTCGGTGCCAGGACCCAGCCAGCGCGATCGAGCTAGGGGTACGGATTGCAGGTGAGCTCGGTGGCCGTCCCGGCTTTCCGGTCATCCGCGTTGGCATGCACACAGGCCCCGCCAAAGAGCGCGACGGCGATTGGTTTGGCGGGACCGTCAACCTGGCGGCCCGGGTGGCGGCTGCGGCTTCAGGTAACGAGGTGCTGCTGACCGAAGCCACAGCCGAAGCCGCCGGAGAGCAGACAGAGTTTGCCCTCAGCGAGCACGCCGGGTGAGCTTACGCAACATCTCCGAGCCGCTGCGTCTGCTTCGCGCGAGTCGCGGCTCGCCCCACGACGAGGCCGGACTGCCGATCGATCCCGTGTGTCGGATGGCCGTTGACCCGGAGGATGCCGCGGGCTCCTTGCGCCACGGAGAAGTTCAGTACTTCTTCTGCTCGATTGCTTGCGCCCATGCGTTCACCGAAGCGCCAGAACGGTTTGCAGCGGGCAATTGATGCGGGCAGTGTTCCGGTCGCAAAACGTGGAGCCATTGCCAACCGAGCCGAGGCCGAATTCGGGCCGCCGTGCGTACCATCACACCAGCCCACGGATCCCATCGACGCCCGGGACCTGCATCTCAGAAGTAGCTGCTTCGCGCCTGACGGCGTCGTCGTATCGCTAGGCGGGGTTGCGCGCGGCTTCAACGGCGCTTTTCACACCATGTGGCCAGGGCTCCCGCTGCCCGGGCAGGACCGTCTCCGCATGTGTTGCGGCGAGTACGTCGAGCGACTGAACCGCCAGCTCAGCATCTTCGGTTACCGGGCCTCGGATGACTTGCGGCCCGGTTCGGCCGCGGGTCATGTCGAGCGTGACCAGGGCATCACCGCTGAATAAACGCGAGGGCCCTTCAAGGAACAGGGCACAGCTGCCTGCGGTATGGCCCGGGGCGTGGAGGACTCGCGGAGACCCCGGAACGTCGAGGACTTCGCCGTCGGCGAGTTCATCGAGCCGCGCGATCGCCGGCGTTCGAGTCACTCCGCTTTTCAGCAGGTGCAGCATGTAGACCGCGTACCAAGGGTGGCGCAGATACGGGATGACGCTCCAGCGACTCACATGCCTCTCGCCGCGAAGGTGAGGCGCATCTGCGGGGTGGCGAGCACGCGCGCGCCGGTCGACCGTAAGCGCTCGGCGTTTCCGGCATGGTCTGGATGGTGATGATGTCCTAAGCAGCGGCAGGTTCAATTAGAACCTTTGCTGCCCGAAGCCGGTTCGAAGGCCAGGCTATTGCAGAAATCTCGCAGCGCCGCAGCATACGCTGGACTCGACGCGCACATCTCGGGACAAATCACCGTCTCGGCCTCTGGGAATGCGGCGGCTATGTCCTCGAAGCCCTCGTCGGTGCTGCCCAGGCAGCCCTCGTGCTTGGCCAGCAAAAGCGAAACCCCGAGCGTCGCGAGATCGTCGCCGATCGGCTCAGGCTGCTCGACAAGGGCCTCGAGCATTGCAGTGACGAGGTCCATATCGGGAAACCTCTCGACCATTAGCTGGGCAGTGTCCTCGTCGATCCCACCGCGGGTCAGTTGGGCGATGCCGTAACGGACGAATGCCTCGCTGCCCTGACGGGCGAGCTGAACCATCGCCGCCGAGACGCCGGCGCGTTCTGGGGCCCGCTCCCCCTCGGTCG
>JBBRHQ010000053.1:0-13105 GCA_038222365.1 Solirubrobacterales bacterium | reverse complement strand
CGCGTAGACCTCGGAGTCGTAGCGTCCGGAGAGCCAGAGCACTCTGCCGTCGGCCGAGACGCCACCCATGTCGGGGCTGGCGCCGCCCGGGAGGCGCCACTTGTCGACCACCCTGCGCTTGTCGAAGGAGATCACCGAGATCGAGCCCTCGTCGCGGTTGGAGACGTAGAGCGAGCGGGAGTCGCGGCTGGCGTAGAGGCCATGCGCGCCGGCACCGGTCGGGATGAAGCCGACCCTTTGAAATCTGCGAGCGTCGATCAGCCAGACGCCTCCGGCCATCATGTCGGCGACGTAGAAGAGGCGCCCGTCGGGGGAGAGCTTGACGTCCTGGGGCATCGCTCCGGGTCGCAGCTGCAGCGACCCGACGACCTTCTCGCTGGCGACGTTGACCCTGACCAGCCTGGCGCCGAACTCGCAGCTCGCGAGCAGGAAACGGCCGTCGGCGGTGAAGTCCATGTGGTCGACCCCCGCGCAGGGGACGGAGAGGGAATGGTGCAGGCGCATCGAGTGTGCGTCGAGGAAATCGAGGCGGCGCAGCCGCTCGGCGACGACGATCACGTAGCGCCCGTTTGGAGTGAAGTAGAGGTTGTAGGGATCGGTGACCGGAATCGGCTTTCCGGGCTTGCCCGTGGCGGGGTTGATCGGCGTCAGGCTGTTGCCCTGGTCGTTGTCGACCCAGAGGGTCCGCAGGTCATAGGAAGGGGTTACATGCTGGGGAAGGGCCCCGACCGGAAACTCATCGACGACCTTGAATGTGTGGGGGTCGATCACGCTGACCGTGTTGCTCTCGCTGTTGGGCACGTAGACGCGCGAGGGGAAGCTCCGCACCGCCGGGGCCAGCCTTCCCGGCCGGTCGGCGGCGTAGACGTCGTGCGGATTCAGCAGTGGCGGAACGCCGTTGCTCCCGGTCGGTGGCGTCCGCTGCGAACGGGTGCTCTCCGGCGCTATCGGTTTGCTGGTCGCCGCCGGCTGGCTGCTCGGCGACGGCGAGGTATCCGATCCTCCCGAGCCGCAGGCGGCGAGAAACCCGATCGCGAAAGCGGTCGTGCAGACGATCAGCGGCTTTCTGTGCCCGGACACGCTGGACCAGAATGCAGCGAGGAACCTGACTGCCTCCTGAACGTGGGGCGTCGCCCCGATCGCTTGCAACGGTCAGGATTCCGTCAGGCGCGAGGCGACAGGATTCCGGCGATGCCGAATCGACGCTCCCTTGGAGCCCTCGCCGGCGCGCTGGCACTGGTCGCCTGCGCAAGCGCCGCGTTCCTCCTCCGGCATTCGCCCCCGGCTTCGCCGTCCGCGGCCGGACAGGCCACCAGGCTGTTGCGAAGCGTCGGGCGTGTATCACCCGACCCCTCCGTACACCGGCGAATCCGTCTCGGACGCTCAGTTCTCGGGCGTCCGGTCGTGGCTTTCAAGCTCGGTGACCGCGACGCCCGCCGGCGGCTCCTGGTCGTCGGCTGCATCCACGGCGACGAGCCGGCGGGGATCGCCGTGGCCCACCGGCTCGAGACCGGACCGTCGCCGCGCGAGACCCAGGTGTGGGTGGTCAACAACCTCAATCCGGACGGAGTCGCCGCCGGAACCCGGCAGAACGCGAACCGCGTCGACCTCAACCGCAATTTCACCTGGCGCTGGCGCTCCCTAGGCAGGCCCGGGGATCAGCAGTACTCCGGGCCCAAGCCACTCTCGGAACCCGAATCGCGGATCGCCGAGTCGCTGATCCTGCGTCTACGGCCGAGGATCACCGTCTGGTTTCACCAGCCGCTCGGAGTCATCGACGAGTCCGGAGGGAGGCTGGGAATCGAGCGCCGCTTCTCCTCCCTTACCGACCTTCCGCTCCGCCGCCTCACCCGTTACCCGGGCAGCGCGGCCGGCTGGCAGAACCACCGCCTCATCTCAAGCACCGCATTCGTCTCCGAACTGCCGGCGGGCCGGCGGCTGAGTGCTGTCGCCCGCTACGCGAGGGCGCTGCGGCGCCTCGCCCCCCGGGGATCCTAGGTTGCCGTCGGAGGGGCCGAGGAGGCGCTATCGCTGGGCCGATGCGAAGGGCAACCTGCGCAGGCGCAGGCTGCTCGCCCTGGTAGCCCTGCTGGGCGCCGGGGCGATGCTGATAGTCGTCGTCTCTTCGGGGTCGGGCGGAGGCTCGGGGTCGGAACCGGCCGCCGCCACCGGCTCGGGCGCCGCGCAATCCTCCAGAGCGCCGAAGCCGCACCTTCGGCTGATAGCCCGTGCGTCCCCTGCGGAGCTCCCGGCACCGATCTCGGGCGAGACGATTGTCTCGCGTCCAGCCGGCCTCGTGGTGATCGGTGGCCTCGACAGCGCCGCCGTCTCGACCTCGTCCGTGCTCGAATTCGAGCCGGGCTCGGGAACAATCCGCTCGCCGGGGTCCCTTTCACAACCATTGCACGACGCTGCCTCGGCAGCGGTGAACGGTGGCGTCCTGATCTTCGGCGGCGGCTCGGCGACGACTATCGACGAGGTCGAGCGGCTGGCGCCGGGCCGAGCCGGAGAGGTCATCGGCCGTATGCCGCAGACTCGGTCGGACCTCTCCGCCTTGACCGTCGGAGGATCCGCAATCGTTCTCGGCGGCTATGACGGGGTGCGACCGGTCGGATCGGTTCTCGAGACTGAGGACGGCCGCAGCTTCAACACGCTGGCGCGGCTGCCGGTTGCGGTTCGATACGCGTCGGTGGCGGCGCGGGGGAAAACGGTCTACGTCCTCGGAGGCGAGCTGGCTGATGGAACCGACGCTTCCGCTATCCAGGCTGTCGATCTCGCCTCCGGGAAGGCGGAGATAGTCGGCTATCTCCCTGGCGGGCTCTCGCACGCCTCGGCGGTCAGCCTTCGCGGTCGCATCCTCCTTCTCGGCGGGCGCCTTGCCGGCCAGACCACCGACCAGATCCTGCGGTTCGACCCTCGTCGCGCCCGGGCGAAAGAGGTGGGCCGCCTGCCGGCCCCGGTCCAAAACGCGGCTGCCGGAGTGGTGGCGGGCGCCGGGTACCTGGTCGGCGGCCTCGATTCACGGGGTGCACCCCTTACGACGATCGTCGTCGTGCACCTCACCCCGCTCGCTGCTCCGGCGGGAGCGGGGTGATCTCGGCGTCCCGGTGCTCGAGCTCGTCGGCGTCGAGCACCGCCCATCCGACACGCTCAACGAGACGACCCGAGAAGTGGTCCGATTCGAGGTCGCTGAGCGCGATCCGCTCCCGGTATACGACGGTCCTCGCTGACTCACTGGGTGCTTCCGTGACTACGACTATCTGCGGCATGTCCGGCTCCTTGGTTGTGGTTCCGAACCAGCGTGCGCGTCCCGGCTTTGCCGCAGATCAAGGGACGGTAAAAGCTTGGTCAAACCCGGCCCAAGCTCACGATTATCTCATCACATCGGCGGACCATCGAGGTGTGAATTGCCTTGGAATCCGAAAGAGATGGGTCTGGATCCTGGCGGGAGTGGCAGCTGCGGTCCTGGCCGTGATGCTGGCCGTTCCGCAGAGCGACGGCGCCGCTCCGCGCATCCACCCCACCCACCCCCCGCGGTATTCGCATGTCGCCGTCCTCGTACTAGAGAACCACGGGTACCGCAGCGTCATCGGGAGTCCCAGCTCTCCCTACCTGACCGGACTGGCGCGCCGCTCTGGACTCGCCACCGGCTACTTCGGTGTCAGCCATCCCTCACTGCCCAATTACCTGGCAATGACCGGGGGCTCCACCTTCGGCATCAGCACCGACTGCAGCTCCTGCCAGGTAGAGGGCAAGAGCCTCTTTGACCAGCTCAGCCAGGCCGGCATCTCCTGGAAGGCCTACTTCGAGCCGGGTTCGCACAGGGTCAACCCATTCCTCCACTACGAGGGAAGCCTCAGCGACGGCGACGCCTCCGGGATCGTCCCCTTCCACCGCTTGCAGACCGACATCAGCCGATACTCCCTGCCCCGCTTCTCCTGGCTCGGGCTCAGCCTCTGTCACGACGGCCACAACTGCACGGCCGGGGTCAGCGACCGCTACCTCTCGCACCTGGTCCCTTCGGTCGTGCGGGCGCTGGGTGATCATGGTGTTCTGTTCATAACCTGGGACGAGGGAATCTCGAAGGCGGGCGTCTCCGCCGAGCCCGGCGGAGGCCATGTGGCGCTGATCGCTGCGGGAGGTGGTACCCGCTCCGGTGCTCGCTCCAGGGGTCCCGCCAACCACTACGCACTCCTGCACACGATCGAGAGCGCCTTCGGCCTGCCGACGCTGCGAAACGCAGCGAGCGCGCCGACCTCACCGCTGCAGAGGCTGCTGAGTTAGGCCCGCCCTACGCTGCCACCTCTGGTCTACGGCTCCTGCGTCGCCGGTGCGTTTCGTCGGTACATGAGCCGGGCGAAAACCCCAGCGGTTAGGAACATGAAGGTGGCGTAGACGGCGGCGGGGATCGTGAGCTCCGTCATGATCGTGGCTCCGACGGCGATTGCGAGCGCCGAGTTGTGGATCCCGAGCTCGATCGCTATCGCCGTCAACTGACGGTTACCGAGCTGGGCCAGGCGAGCGATCGAAAACGAGACCGCCATTGCGACGACGTTCAGGGTCACCGCTGCCGCGGCAACGCTGTCAAGGCTGTCGAGAACCCGATCATGCTCGGCGGCGATGACGCCGACGACAGCGACGAGAAAGGCCGCCACCGCCACGACGCGGACCGCGCGCTGGACCTCGGCAACCCGTCCGGGCCGCCTTTCCCGAAGCCACATGCCGAGCGCGAGCGGGACGACCGTGATCAGCAGGACGCGCGCGACCAGACCAAGCATTCCAACGCCCTGGTCGAGACCGACGGCGCCGAAATGCCGGGTGGCGAGGGTGAGGAAGAGCGGCACGGTCACTACCGCAGCGAGGTTGGAGATGGCGGTCATCGTGATCGAGAGCGCCGTGTCGCCGCGCGCCAAATGAGTGAGCAGATTCGCCAGGGTGCCGCCGGGTGAGGCGCCGAGCAGGACCAGCCCCACTGCCAGGACAGGTTCGAGCGAGTAGGCCTCAGCGATCAGGAAGGCGAGCAGCGGCGAGATCAGGATGAGATTCACGAGCCCGATCACGACGGCCCTCGGGTATTCGAGAATCCGCCGGAAGTCCGCCACGCTCAGCGACAGCCCGAGGCTGACCATGATCACCGCCAGCGCAATCGGCAGCAGAACGGTGGCGAAGACCGAGTCCTCCACCGGCAGAGCCTATTTCGGCGAGATCAGCTCAGCTGACCGCGGCTTAGCCGGCGCCGCTGGGCTGCGGCTCCCTCATCGCCCTCGCGCGGCGGCGATCCTCGAACCGCAGCAGCGGAACCTGCCAGATCGCTTCGGCGACGATCGCGCGACTCATCTTCGACTCGCCGACACGGCGATCGCGGAAGGTGATCGGCACCTCCTCGGCTGTGAACCCCGCGGCAATCGCCCGATAGGTCATCTCGACCTGAAAGACGTAGCCGTGGGCGCCGATCGAGTCCAGATCCAACCCCTCGAGGACCTCGCGACGAAAGCACTTGAAGCCGCCGGTGAGGTCCCGGATCGCCAGACCGAGAACGGCGCGGGCATAGGCGCTGCCTCCACGACTGATCGCCCGGCGCACGATTCCCCAATCGGTGACCCCCCCGCCGTTGACGTAGCGGGAGCCGATCACCAGATCTGCCCGGGCCGAGGCCTCGATCAGGCGGGGCAGATCGGCCGGATCGTGGGAGAAATCGGAATCCATCCCCAGGAGCAGCTCGGCGCCCCCGGCGAGGGCGCGGCGGAAGCCGGCGATGCAGGCGGTGCCAAGTCCCTCCTTGGCGGCCCGGTGCAGCACCGCGATGTCATCGTGGCGAGCGGCCAGCCGATCGGCGATCTCCCCGGTGCCGTCGGGGGAGCTGTCGTCGACGATCAGGATTCGGCGTGATCGGGGCATGTTCTCCCTTGCAGCCGCAACGATGGCCTCGATATTTCCGGCCTCGTTGTAGGTCGGCAGCAACAGCCAGACGGACGGTCGGGAAAGGGCCATACGCTGATTCTGGGTCGGCTCCCATAAGCCCGGATAAGCCCGGCCTGAGTTCATCCTAATTCCTCACGCTCACGAGAACGTCCAGAGCTTGTTGCCGGCGAAGTTGAACGGCATCGCTATGGCGACCGCAATCGCCTGTCCCGGTAGCTCGGCCAGCTCGGCGCCGGCGACCAGGATCTCCAGCGCGACCAGGTTGACCATCAGAGAGGCGACGCTGACGGCGAAGAAGCGGGCGGCCTGCGTCGCTGCCGCTCCCTCCCCGGGCCCGAAGGTCCAGTAGCGGTTCCAGACGTAGTTGTTGGAAACGGCTACGCAGAAGGCGCCGACCGCAGCCGCCAGGTGGTTCGCGCCGGTCGTAACGAGAAGGTCGAAGACTGCCAGGTTGACCAGGTAGCCCGAGCCGCCGACGAGGCCGAACTTGAGCAGCTGGGCCCAGGTGGCACGACGCCGAGCGGCGGTGCTGATGCGCCCGGCGAGTTCGAAGCCGGTCACCGGACCGGGTTGGGAAGGCTGTTGGCGATCACTCCAAGCCGCGACTCCCCGGCGCCGCCGTCGACCAGCACGGCGTTGTCGCGGTAGCCCGTCTGGAGCCGATCGAGCCGGCCCAGATGGAGGGTGCGCGCCCGCGACGCGAGGTAGCGGACCAGCGACACGCGTCCGACCCTGATCGTGCCGGCGCGGTGGAAATCGGCCGGCAGCTCGGAAATCGAGCGGGCGACTCGCGCTTTGCCCAAGACGTCTATCTCGCGGGCGCGGACCCTGCCCGAGTAGACCCGCTGGGCGTCATTGTGAAGATAGAACTCGAGCGGGGCCGCGGCGAGCTTCCAGGTGACGACGGCTCGGTCGCGACCGGAGGTGTCGATTTTGACGGCAAGGTCCCGCCAGTCTGGCCGCTGAAGGCTGGGGGTCCGATCGACATGAACCGCGAAGGCAAGCCAGTAGGCGCAGAGCACCACGGTCAGGGCGAGGCCGACTGGGCGAAATCGGGGAGCGGCGAAGCCGATCGCGGCGACCACGAGCAGGGGGACCAGCGCCGGCAGCAGGTTGCGGGCGTTCACGTAGTCCTTTCCGGCGATCGCGACCGCCACCGCGAGCACAAAGGTGCCACCACCGACCGCCAGACCGACGCCCGCAGCCCGCCTCCCCGCTGTGAGGAGCGCCATCCCGATGCCGATGATGGCTATTGCGCCGGGAACGAGGGCATAGCCGTTGCGGGGCCTGCGCCCTATCACCGAGCCGGTCTCGCCGGTCATGAAGGTGGCCGCGGAATGGACCGCCCTGGCCCGCAACGGGCTGGCCGAGATCCAGCCGATGTGATCGGGGTTGGCCTGGGCAAGCGCCAGCGGGGTGAGGAGCAGGCCCATCGCGGCAACGCCCGCGACGGCAACGAGCACGCCGAGCCGCAGTCTCATCGCCACGATCAGCCAGCCGGCCTCGATCGCGACCGGGAAGGCCGCGAAGTAGTGGCTGGCGAGCGCCAGCGCCGAGAACAGCGACCAGAGCATTAGGTCCCATGCGTCGCCGCTCCCCCGCGCCCGGAGGAAGAACAGCATCGAGGCGGCGCAGAGGAGGCCCAACAGCGCGTAGGAGCGCGCTTCCTGCGAGTACCAGATCAGCATCGGGTTGAGCGCAACCAGCGCGGCGGTAATCAGGCCCGCCCGGCGGCTCAACAGCTCCTTGCCGATCAGGTAGGCGATCGGGATCGTCGCGGCCCCGAACACCGCGGAGAGGGAGCGCAATCCGATCTCGCCGGTGCCGAACACCTTCGACCAGCCCCAGGCGAGGAGGTAGTAGAGAGGCGGGTTGGACTCGCTCGCCCGGACCTGCTGAAGCATGTGGATGAAGCCACCGGGCAGAACCCGTGCGGCGGTGATCACCTCGTCGTGGTGATAGCTCTGCAGGCCCAGGGTGGAGAAACGAATGCCGACCCCGACCGCGGCGATCCCCGCCAGCGCCCAGGCGGTCCTCGAGGCAACCCCGGCCATGCTCCAAGAGGAGGAAAGACCTCCGGGCGTGGCGGGAGTGGTCGCCGATTCCACCAGGGTCCAGGTTGCTCGACGCCGCTACCGGCGCGATAAAGTGAAGCTGAAGGGGAGCTAAATCACCTGCAGCCCTCTCATTCGGTCCTCATGGGGCGCAAGCGTTCGGCGGAGCGTTTCGGCCGGGACCGTAGGAGGCTGGCAGGGCGGCGCGGCTGTCCCCCCAGTCGCGGTTCGGGCGAGGGCCGAGACGAAAGGTGAGACGGGCCCCCCGCGCCAATGCGCACCAGGTCGTCCAGGGGCGACCGTAGAGGTGGCCGTTGAAGCGCATGCCCTCGATGTAGGGGTTCTTCGCCGAGGCGCCGATCGCGTTGATCAGCACCCGGTTGCCGCTGCGGAGTCGGAGCACCGCGCGACGGAACAGGGGGCTGCCGATCGCCAGCAGGCCAACCCCCGGCACCTCGGGGTATAGACCGAGCGCCCCGAAGACGTACCAGGAGCTCAGCTCTCCGAGGTCGTCGTTTCCCGGATAGCCCGCCGGGGAAGTGTTGTAGAGGCGGAGAACCGCCCGGCGCACCGCCGACTGGGTCTTGAACGGCCGCCGGGTCCAGTCGTAGAGCCAGGGGACGTTGAGGTTGGGCTCGTTGCCGAGCAGAGCGTGGCTGGTGTGGGTGGCACCGGCGCCTCCGTTCAGCCGGCGCAGGAATTGGTCGAGGCGCCGCGTCGCGACGGTCCTGTCGCCGATCGCCCGGAACAGGCCGGCGGGATCGTGCGGCACCATCCAGGTGTACTGGACCGAGTCGCCTTCGACGAAAGCCCCGCCGCGGAGATTGTCGTAGTGATGGCGGAAGGCGCCGCTGGAGAAGCGCGGCTCGATCTTGTGGCTCTGGCGGTTAAACAGCCGCCGCCAGTTCGCGGCCCGGCGGATGAAATCCATGTAGACGGCCGGCTGATCGGCGAAGCGCGCGGCGAACTGGGAGATCGAGAAGTCGTCGATCGCGTATTCGAGCGTCGCCGCGGCCGAGCCCCAGACCGCTCCGGGTCGGCCGAAGATCGAGTTGGCGTTGCGGCGATTGACGTCGAGGTCGTAGGGCAGGTAGCCGAGCGCCAGATAGGGCCCCAGGCCCTGGCGCTCGAGATAGTTCCCGTCGGCGCTTCGGCAAGCCCTCTTCGCTCCCCTCAGCATCGACTCGAGGGCGGCATCGCGGTCGAAGTCGGAGGCGCCGAAGGCCGCCGCCGATGCGATGATCGGGTCGGCTGGATCGCCGACCATCATCATGCTCTGGCCGTTGGCGTAGGACCAGCGCGGCAGGCAACCGCTCTGCTCGGCGTCGACGAGCATCGAGCGCACGATGTCAGCTGCGCGGCCCGGGACCAGGATGGAGAGCAGCTGGATCTGGCTGCGGTAAATGTCCCAACCCGAGAAATCGGCGAACTGGGTGTGAGAACCGGCGTCGTGGACCCTCCCGTCCATGCCGGGGTAGCGCCCGTCAGCGTCGTCGAAGGTCCGGGGCGCCAGCAGGGCGTGGTAGAGAGCCGTGTAGAAGGTGCGGATGCTGCTGCGGTTGCCGCCCCTGACCCTTACCTTCCCCAATGCCCTGTTCCAGCGGTGCGCCGCAGCCCCCGCTGCCCGGCCGAAGTGGAATGAGGGGCTCTCTGCTCGAAGGTTGCGCCGGGCCCCGGCGATGCTGACGAATGAGAGTCCGGCACGGACCTTGACGACCCGGTTCCGGCCGGTGTTGAAGCTCGCGTATGCTCCCGCCTGGGCGGTCGTCGAAGCGACGGTCGAGGGACGCTTGCGATCGACGGCGGCCCTCCCGCCTCGCTCGAGCCGCTGCCGGCGCCAGGTGCCGTAAGCGGCGAAGCTCCGGTTAAAGCGGGCGGAGACATAGACCTTGTAGCGGGGCCGCTGAGCACAGAGATACCCGCTGGAGGCGATTCCGGTGATCTCCCGCCGCGCCGGGTAAACGTGGACCTCGGCGAGATCGTCCGGCCTGGCGCTCCCGCCGGCATTCACAAGGACGCTGCCATGGCGGCCCCGCGGGAAGGTAAAACGGGCCATCCCGGTGCGGGTCGTCGCCGTCAGCTCGGCTCGGATCGACCTCGGCTGAGACGGGTTGAGGCGGACTCCGTAATACCCTGGCCGCGCCCGCTCGCCGGCGTGGGTGAAGCCGGGCCGGAAGCGCTCACCGAGGCCCGGGGCCCCGTGCGGGGCGGGCGAGCGGCTGATCCGCTCCGTGGACGGGACGAAGGGGAAGTCGCCGTAGAGAGCGCAGCCGGCGCCGCTGAGATGCGTGAGGCTGAAACCCGCGAGGTGGTGGTCGCGATAGTCATAGCCGCCCGAATGGCGGTCCGAAGGCGAGGTGTCGGGGCTCCACTGGAACATGCCGAAGGGAGCCGCCGCACCGGGAAAATCGTGTCCGCCCCCGAACGTCCCCGGGCCGGGCCTGGTGCCGGCGAAGGGCACGACGAAGCGGCTCGGAGAAGCCGCAGCCGGCGGCGCCAGGGCTGCGGCGAGCACAACCATCGCCGTTGGGATAAGGAATGTCGCGCGTCCCACCGCGCGCACCGTAGAGCCCGATCCTAAGGATGCCCGGGCCCCGCCCATCGAATAGGCTCGCCGCGATGAACGCGAAGCAGTGGCTCGACGCCTACGCCGAGCGCCTGGGAATCGACCCGCCGACCAAGGACGAGTTCGCGGCCATCCTCGATCTCGCCGCAGAGGCCGCGCACGCCTCCGAACGGGTCGCGGCTCCCGCCGCCTGCTGGGCCGCCGCCAAGGCCGGCCTTCCGCTCCCGGAAGCGATCGTGGAGGCCCGCGAGGTCTCGAGCGGCGCCGACGGGCCGGATTGAGGTGAGGGCGAAGGCGAGGTGAGCGGGGCAGCCGGCCCGGCCGCTCTTCAGGGGATCCTCGAAACGGTCCTCTACCACGAGCCCGCGGAGGCCGAGGAGATGCTGTGCTTCTACCGGGACGTGCTCGGGTTGCCGGTGGTCGCCGGCTGGGAGGACGGCACGGCGCTGCGGGTCGGCGCGGGGCTGATCCTGCTGTTCGACCGCAAGCGGCTGGCGCGGCGCGAGGGGCCGATCGCGGAACATGGGACGAGCGGAGCCTCCCATCTCGCCCTGCTTGCGTCGCCCACGGACTACGGGGAGTGGCGCAAGAGGCTGGCCGCCGCCGGCGTGGAGATCGCCCACGAGCAGGAGTGGAGCGAGGAAAGGCGCTCGTTCTACTTCAACGACCCCGCCGGCAACCTGATCGAGATCGCCGGCGGCGACATCTGGCCCCCGGCCCCGTCCCCGGGGGGCGGATGAGCTGGCAGCCCGAGATCGACGAGCTGCGCCGCCGGGAGGCGCTTGCCGGCGAGCTGGGAGGGCCCGAGCGGGTCGAGCGCCAGCGCGCCAGCGGCCGGCTCACCGTTCGCGAGCGGATCGAGCGCCTGCTCGATCAGGCCAGCTTCGATGAGACGGGGGCGATCGCGGGGGTTGGGGACTACGCCGAGGACGGGGAGCTGGAGTCGTTCACGCCGGCGAACATGGTGATCGGCCGCGGCCGGATCGAGGGCCGGCGAGTCGCCGTCCAGGGGGATGACTTCACGGTCCGCGGCGGCGCCGCCGACGCGGCGATCTGGCGGAAGATGGTCTACGCCGAGCAGCTCGCGGCGGAGATGAGGATCCCCCTGGTGCGCCTCGTCGACGGCACCGGCGGCGGTGGGAGCGTCAAGTCGCTGCAACAGATGGGCTTCACCTACGTCCCCCAGGTCCCCGGCTGGGAGGTGGCCGTCTCCAACCTCTCGCGAGTGCCCGTCGTCGCGGCGGCGCTGGGGCCCTGCGCCGGGCTGGGAGCGGCCCGCGTGGTCGCCTCGCATTTCAGCGTGATCGTCCGCGACACCGCCCAGCTGTTCGTCGCCGGGCCGCCGGTGGTGGCGATGGCGGGGATGGGCGAGGCGCCGGACAAGGAGGAGCTGGGCGGGGCGCGGATGCAGACCGCCGCGGGGGCGGTCGACAACGAGGCCGCCGATGAGGAGGACGCGCTGGCGCAGATTCGCCGCTTCCTCGCCTACCTCCCGGGCAGCGTCTGGGAAGCGCCGCCGTGCCTCAGCGCGAGCGACCCGGCCGAGCGCCGAGAGGAGGAGTTGCTGGGGATCATCCCGCGGGATCCGCGCAAGACCTATGAGATGCGCAGGATCCTCGAGCTGATTTTCGACGGAGGCTCGGTCTTCGAGCTGGGCCGGCGCTTCGGACGGCCCCTGATCACGGTGCTGGCCCGCCTCGACGGGCGCCCGGTCGGGGTCCTCGCCTCCGACCCCAAGGCTTACGGCGGCGGCCTCGACGCCGACGCCTCGGAGAAGATGACCCGCTTCGTCGACCTCTGCGACCAGTTCCGGCTACCGGTGGTCAACCTGGTCGACCAGCCTGGATTCGTGGTCGGAACCGCCGCCGAGAAGCGGGGAACGATGCGGCTCGGCACCCGCGCCTACGTCGCCGTCTACCAGGCGAGCGTCCCCTGGGTCTCGATCCTCGTTCGCAAGGTCTACGGGATCGCCGGCTCGGCCGCCGGCGACGCCTCGCGCCTCAACCTCCGCTACGCCTGGCCCTCGGGCAACTGGGGCTCGCTTCCGCTCGCCGGCGGGCTCGAGGCCGCCTACCGCCGCGAGCTCGAGGCCGCCGAGGACCCGGTCGCGCTGCGAGCCGAGATCGAGGCACGCCTCGACTCTGTCACCTCGCCCTTCCGAACCGCCGAGCGCTTCTTCGTCGAGGAGATCATCGACCCCCGCGATACCCGGAGCATCCTCTGCGATTGGGCAGAGCGCGCTCACGAGCTGGTTCGTATGGAGGTGGCGGGCGGCCCGAAGGCGCGCGGCCTGCGGCCATGAGTGAGTTCAAACGACCCCGAGAGGAGCCCATGGAGGCATCGAGCGAGCGAAGCGAGGCAGGCAAGATCATCGTCATCGGCCGGGTCGGCTGCCGGCCCGAGCAGCGCCGGCAGCTGATCTCGCTGCTCGAGGAGATGCAGGAGCGGTCCAGGAGCGAGGAGGGCTGCGTCAGCTACGGATTCTTCGAGGCGATCGAGTCCCCCAACTCGTTCATCGCGGTCGAGGAGTGGGCCTCGCGGGAGGCGCTGGAGCGTCACTTCG